>JAUWCK010000113.1 GCA_030609345.1 Methanosarcinales archaeon
TTTGGTGAGTGCAAGACCTGTTACCATTCTATCAGCCGTCTCGATTACGACATCGTTCACATTTCCTACATACAATCCCTTGTCAGTGTATACGTTGAGCCCGAATAGTGATGTCAGTTCTGCGTGCATTCAATCCCTCCCTATAGTGTTTAGTATAGGGTAGAATGAACTAAAAGGATATATACTTTTGTGTGATACGGACAATTAATAGAGACAAAGACGCGGGAGCAATCATGAAAACATCGATCCAGATCGGGAAGGTTATGGGGATACCGATCAAGATTCATATCTCTTTCTTGCTGGTTCTCGTACTATTTCCGGTCGTCTTCGCGAATGATGCTGTATTCGGATTCGCTGATGTGGCGTCTGCCCCGCTAAGATATGCGCTCGCGCTGACCCTGACCATCCTCTTATTCTCCTGCGTGCTGCTGCACGAACTCGGACACTCGTGGGTTGCGATGAGATATGGGATCGGGATTCGCAGCATCACGCTGATCCTTCTCGGCGGCATCGCAGCGATGGAGGAAGTCCCGCGCGATCCGCGTGCCGAGATGCGGATCTCGATAGCAGGTCCGCTGGTATCACTCACGATAGGGGTCTTATGCTATCTGGCGTACCTCGGACTTGGTATCTACGACATGGTGCAGATCTCCACGATTTCGCATATTTCCCATTTTTTATGGTCGATTGCATATATTAACATCGTACTGTTCATTTTCAACCTGATCCCGGCATTCCCGATGGATGGTGGGCGTGTGCTCCGGGCATGGTACGCAGGAAGGATGCCCTATCTTCAGGCAACGAGAAAGGCGGTGAATATCGGGAAGATGTTTGCTATTGTGATGGGCGTATTGGGATTGTTTGCCTCTATCTGGTTCATCCTGATCGCTTTCTTCATCTATATCGGCGCATCAGAGGAAGAGAAGTACACAGAGATGTCGGTGACGCTCGAAGGCATTCGGGTGAGAGACCTCATGACCCGCGAGATCGCGTATGTGCCGGATAACCTGACTATCTCAGAACTTCTCCGGTTGATGTTTGAGAAGAAACATCTCGGATACCCTGTCGTCGATCAATTTACCGGAAAGATCGTCGGAATCGTGACGTTTACCGATATTCGGAGTGTTCCGATGAGCGAGCATGGCAACGTGCTGGTGCGGGATGTGATGAAGAACGTCGTCTTCATCCCGGAGGATGCCGATGCCATGGACGCGCTCAAGATAATATCTGTGGAAAACGTCGGGCAGTTGCTGGTGCAGGATAGGGGGTCGATCACCGGCATCGTGTCCAGAACCGATCTTACAAGATCGATCGAGGTGCTTGGTTACCGTGAGCGATAATACTTGTGACGTGGTCATCGTCAGGTACGATGAGATCTCACTCAAGAGCCCTCCTGTCAGGCGGCGGTTTGAGGATGTGTTGATCGGCAGGATCAAAACAGCGCTCTCGAGGCACGGCATAGCATATTCAGGGGTCACGCGGGAATGGGGCAGGATATTTGTGCATACGAGCGATCGGGGTGCCGCAGATGCGATCTCGCGTGTCTTTGGTACGGCATCGGCGAGTCCTGCGATCACAACCGATGCAACGCTTAAAAGCGCGGCAGAGACCGCGGCAGAGATCGGAAAAGACTTGATCAAGGACGGTGAGTCCTTTGCGATCCGTGCATCCAGATCAGGAATCCATGGTTTCACATCGATCGATCTTGCAATCGCTTGCGGGGATTCGGTTGTGGGGGGCACCTCGGCAAAGGTCGATCTCACGAACCCGGATCGAGAGATATTTGTTGATATGCGGCAGGAGCACGGCTATATCTACACGAGGATCGCTGCCGGAGTCGGCGGGCTTCCGTACGGCACGCAAGGGAAGATGATTGCGCTGGTATCCGGAGGCATCGATTCACCGGTTGCCGCGTGGATGCTGATGAGGCGGGGCGCCGAGGTCATCCCGCTCTACTTCGATCTCGAGGAGTTTACAGACCCAAAAAGCAGAGAACTAGCTGAACAGAGCATAAACTTGCTTTTCGAGTGGAGTTATTCCGATATGACCGCGTACAGGGTTCCGTACGGCGCGGTCCTTCGCGAGATTGCGAGCCGCTGCGAGCCGCGCATTACCTGCGTGATCTGCAAGCGTATGATGTACCGGATCGGGACATTGGTCGCAGAGAATGAAGGTGCCTGCGGCGTCGTCACAGGATCATCGCTCGGACAGGTCGCATCCCAGACCTCACAGAATATGCTCGCAGAGATGCACGGACTCGGGATGCCGATCTACCATCCGCTGATCGGGATGGATAAGAGAGAGATCATCGACCGTGCAACCCGGATAGGCACGTTTCGGACAGAGAAGCCAGCAATCGAGTGCGCTGCCGTGCCGGACCGCCCTGCAACCGCTGCGACGGTCGCGAGGATGGCTAAGAATGAAGCGAGGATCGATGTCGCACGTATCGTGTCTGATGCGGTCGCTGGTTCGAGCGTTCTGGAACTGCTCCAGTGAAACCTTGTTTCGGTGGCGTTCTGTCTGCGATCTTCCGTCTCTCTGAAAATCTGTCAGGCACAGATCCTGATTTATGGCACGCCGAAGATTGCGGACTTTCTCTTCGGCAAGGGCGTCTGAAAGTCCGTATCAAGAACTCCTGTGCAGTCCCGGATGTTTTGACTTTGTATGCGCACCTAAAGAATGCCACATCATCAGCGCGACCACCCCGCCCCGAAAACCATAACACCAGATCCAGCCAACCGGATAACCAAAATGATCATACTATCAGGCGGAACCGGAACACCGAAACTCCTTGCAGGTATGAGAAGGATCATCCCCGAAGAGGAGATCACAGTGATCGTTAACACGGCAGAGGATACGTGGGTCTCAGGAAATCTCGTCTGCCCTGACATCGACACGGTTCTGTACCTGTTTGCAGACACAATCGACGCCGCAAAATGGTGGGGCATCCGCGACGACACATTCACAACCAGCGATTCGCTGAAACGAGCCGGGCACCATGAGATCATGCGGATCGGGGATGCGGATCGTGCAACCCACATCATGCGGTCAGACCTGATCCGAGAGGGACGCACCCTCACAGAAGCGATCCGTGAACTGGCACGCTCATCTGGCATACGAGCCAGCATTCTTCCGATGACCGACCACCCGGTTGCAACCCACATCACCACGCCGGAATGCGAGATGCACTTTCAGGAGTACTGGATCACGCATGGAGGCGATCCTGATGTGCTCGGCGTAAACATCCGTGGCATCGACGATGCCGCGCCGTCTGATGCGGTGCTCTCTGCCCTTGATAGCGACGATACGGTCCTCATCGGTCCGAGCAATCCGATAACAAGCATCGGTCCGATACTGAGACTGCCGGGGATGCGCGAGATTCTGCGGGAGAAGCTGGTGGTTGCGGTAAGCCCGATCATCGGCGATGCGCCTGTCAGCGGACCTGCCGGAAGACTCATGCGTGCGTGCGGGTACGAAGTATCCTCGGCAGGCGTGCTCGAATGTTACCGCGATCTTCTGGGCGATCTTCCGGACGTCTTTATAATCGACAGGGATGACATCGAGATCGGCATCGAAACCGGTGGCGTCGAGATCGTGCGTGCAGATACGATGATGACGTCTGTTGATAAGAGTGAGGCGTTGTCCAGGCGAGTTGTTGATTCGTTTCGGAATCTGCCGGTACAAGTATCAAGGTATGTGTTTAGCTGAGGTGGAAAAACCACGAGATTACACGAGATTATGTTATAGCCAAACGCTGTGGCGACAATCGTCGCATTCTCTATGATTTTTCAACCACGAGATTACACAAGATTAACACAGAAATCTCGTGGAAATCTGTGTAATCTCGTGGTTCTCACTATTGTGTATCCTCAATTTGACTACGACATATTACACGAGATTAACACAGAAATCTCGTGGAAATCTGTGTAATCTCGTGGTTAGCTAAACACATACTATCAAGGTAATAGGGCAAGTCGGCAGTCCCGGTGGAAAGCCGGGTGACAGGGTTTATTAACACCGGCACCGATTCACATACATATCCGAAGCCAAGGGCCCGTGGCTTAGCCAGGATATAGCGCCGGCCTTCTAAGCCGGACGTCCCGGGTTCGAATCCCGGCGGGTCCGTAGAGATGCGAGCAAAAGAGATCAAGGGAATCGCACGTGAGACACTCGAGTTCATACTCGAAGTGAGCAAGTCGACTGCACCGAACGAATTCGCGGGGTTGTTGCGCGCAGAGGATGGGATCATCACCGAAGTGGTCGTGCTGCCAGGAACAGAGTCATCAGAGGTGAGCGCGGTCATGCACATCTACATGCTGCCGATGATCTCTGTCGCAGGCTCGGTGCATAGCCACCCGACACCGAATACCAGACCCTCGCAGCATGATCTGTCCCTGTTTGCACGGACCGGCAACTGCCACATCATCGCCGGTTTCCCGTACAACGAGCATAGCTGGACGTGCTATGATGCTTATGGAGCGCGGAGAAAACTCCCGGTTCTCGATGTCGACTTTGGCGACGTGTGATGCGGTGAATTCTTAAGGATTCGTGCGATTCATCCAAGCCTTGAGCATTCGTGTTCGATGCAAGCACAAAGGCAAGTTGGCTGTCCCGTAAAATCCCAAAAAGTTATTAAGAATCAAGACATATATATCAGCACATGATTCCAGAAGAGATAAAAAATTTTCTGTCTCATGAGGGGGGCAGTTCACTGATCATACAGGGAAATCCTGGTACTGGCAAAACTATTCTGACACTTGAACTGATGGATGCGTTCCTGGATTG
>JAUWCK010000015.1 GCA_030609345.1 Methanosarcinales archaeon
TCCGGAAACAGCGGCGATGACCAGACGGGTAGTCAACAGTTCCGGTCTGAATATACATGCGAACGCCAGAGTCCCAACAGTCACGAATGTAAGAACCCATGACCTGCTCAACGATTGCCTCGTAATCCTGTCGGTCCGCTCATCAAACTCGATCTCGTCTACGTGCTTATACCCCCGCCGCAGCCTGCGAATCGTTTCATACAGTACCACAATCAGTACAAAGTACAGATACCAGATCCGGAAATCGCCTGATTGCATATTCTCACTTCTCCCAGATTCCCAACAATATAAGCAAAGCTCCTATCAGCAGCCCTACGAGGGCGGCTAATAATAGGGCAAGTATAGGGTGGCTATACCCAAATCGGTTATATGCATTATCCGCCACACTCAGTTGACAGAGTTTATCCCGAACCGGCGGAACCGCCCAGAACAGCGTGACCGCTATCAAAAAGAGTATGTGGGTCCAGCTTATCTGATTCAATTCGACGTCTCCCTTTAGATAGAAGTAAATAAAACCCAGGATACCGCTAAATAGCAGAAATCCAAAGAGACCCATCGCTTTCAAAGCTGTTTTTACACTTGTTGATTGTTTACGTTTTTCAGGATCTATGGTTTTCATACGATCTCACCTCTGCGGTTGTAGTACTATTTAAATATAAATCGTGAGTATATTCCTACCCCCACGGTATAGATGCATATATCCCTGAATTCGAGGTTTAATGACCAGATTATATCTGCCATGATCACGGTTAATATAAATGACAAAACCAGCTCAAATGCAGAATTACCTGCTTTTTCATTGATTCTCATGACCCTTTCATCCGCCACGAGTTCTGTTTTTGGTTTTGATGTTGTCGCAGCATACAACGCTGAAATAGATGTGATCAATCCAATAATAATTAGATATAATCCAACATAAAATATGATTCTATACTCTGTCTGGAATTGGATCGCAAGCAGCCCCAATAGAATCAATCCAATACCGATGCCTGAAGCAAGTAAAATCCGTTTATTTGTTCTTATTTTCATTTACATCGCCCGCGTTCTCAAATTAAAACACGAAGTCACACAATCGACTCCGCTACTCTTATCAACTCGTCCTTCCCAAGTTCCTCCTGAGTCAGGCTGTATCGTGCCCGCAGTTCCTTGTTTCTGGTTTTCACACGATAGCCTCCCTTCGATTATAACACCATCTGAGTATAACAAACGAAAGCATTCCAACAAAGAAAATATCAGGTGAAACACTCTTATAGTTAAGATCCAATCTCCAGAACATAGCTATTGATTGAACAAGAGCCAGAGTCGCAAGGAGAATCCAGAACGCATGATATCCTGCCTTTTCCTTAATTCTCTCAGACCTTTCATCCTGTATCATATCTTCTTTAGGTCTTGTTGCTGCAATGATGGCTATGACGATCGCAATAATCCCCGCGATGATCAGGATAGAACCGATCCCGAAATAGGTGGGACCGGAAAGAAAACTCATCATAAGGATGCCGGCGAGGATCAATAGAACAGCAATGCCTGAGAAACGCAGGATATCCTTATCTTTTCTTATTTTCATACTACCTCCCCTCTCCTGTTGTAGTACCATCTGAGTATAAGCCAGGAATATGTTCCGACGAACAGGGTTGTCCAGTACATATCCTCAAGTTCGAGGTTTAATGACCAGATTTTATCTGCCCAAAACAGAATCATTACAGCTAACAAAACCAGCCAGCCTGCAGTATAACCTGCTTTTTCATTGATTCTCGTAACCCTTTCATCTACTATAAGTTCTGTTTTTGGTTTTGTCGCGGCGTATAACGCCATGACAAACATAAATAGCCCGGCAAAAGTTAAACCAAATCCTATGAAAAATAAGGCTTTAGATTGTGTTTGAAATACCAACATAACCACACCCAACAGAACCGACCCCAGACCAATTCCTGAAGTGAGTAAAATCTTTCTATCGGTTCTTATTTTCATACTACATCACCTTTTTTGTTGTACATCCATTGGAATGCAAGCCATACATATATCCCGACTAAAAATAGCAATGCGTATATTTGAGATGGTGACGGCATCCATATTTTATAAAAATAAAGCAAATTGAAGATAATTATCAATATAAGCATTGTATTAAATGCATGATAACCTGCCTTTTCTTTGTTTCTTACTGAACGCTCATCTTCAATAAAATCTTCCTTTGGCTTTGCAGCATGGTATAATGCGCCAAGTGTCAGGATTAACCCTGCAAGAATCCATCCATACCCTATATTAAAACCAAGCATCAGGATTGCTGAACCCAATGCCATTAATCCCATGCTCATCATCAAACGATTTCTCACATCTTCATCTGTTCTTATTTTCATCCCACATCACCTTTTCTGTTATAATACCACATAAGCAATATATTGGAATAGGTACCGATGCATAGGACGAGAAGAGATTCATTTATTGGAAAAGAACTATATTTTCCAAAGACAGGGATAATTAACATCGCAGCAATCATGATCCAATATGCAACAAAACCTGCCTTGTGTACATTTTTAATACATCTTTCATCACGGACTAACTCTTCTTTGGATCTTCTGGCTAAATCCACACCAATTAAAGCGACCACAATACCCGAACATATAAGCGCAACTGCCATGTACACGGGCTTATCAAAAAATATAGGCACGTCAAATACCCAACTGGCAAGTCCAATGGCTATCATCAATAAAGCGGCACCAAGGGCAACTAAAACCTCTTTGTCTTTTCTTAGTTTCATTCTACATCACCTTTTTTCACAATCACTTTTTCTTCTACCATTGGATTTCGAATCCTTTGAGCGATTTCATCACTGATATTTGCTTGTTTTATCAGATTGTCTTCGTCTTTTTCTGTTATTTCAGGATTCTCAAGTTTTAATATGATTTCATCACTGACATTTGCGTAGGTCAGTAAATTTTTCCTTAAAAATCCTTTTATGGTTGTTGGGGTGAAATCAGAAAAAATGCCTTCTTTGGAATAAACCGTAATTCTCCCCGTCTCTAAATAATCTTCGTGAACCACAAAAAATAAGAAGATGCTGCCGTCCACCAATGCTTGTTTTGCTGATTCAATATCTCTATATTCTGTAAAATTATCCCCACACCCTGCAAAATTTTGATCGGGTTTTAATATATTTGAATCATCTACAAATCCGATATTGCCAATATTATCTGGAAGTTTTAACGATGGATAATTTATTAAAACAATCATCAGTCCTGATATAAGAATAATGATAAAAAAAGCATAAAACAAGAGCTTATTTTCTTTGACAGTTCTTATGGTATAACCGATTCCTCTCTTGTTATAGTAAGAATCTAAGATGAAAAGTGAAAACAGTCCTATAAGAATAGTTGCAGAGAGTACATCTCTGGTTTCAAGATTGTATAACCCCTTTTCATTTGCCAATAACATTAGACCAACAGACACTAAAATTATCCAACATGTAGTAGACCCGGCTTTTTGATAATTTCTTTCAGTTCTTTCATCTGGCAGAACCTCTGATTCTGATTTATTTGCTGCATACAATCCATAACCGAGCGTGAACATCCCAAACCAAAAACTACTATCAATAAGAATACATCGGATAATATTTTCGCTATTAAGACACCCAATTATGCCCTCTGAAATTATCACTATCCCTGCTATCAATGTGCCTATAACAAGTGCATCTTTGTTGTTTCTAATTTTCATCCCACATCACCCCTTCTCGCATAAATAAAAAATACGGAGTCACACAAACGACTCCGCTACGTTCACCAGCTCGTCCTTCTCAAGCCCACCAGACAGTGAATAATCGATGCCATCTGCGCTCCACCGAAGCGTGCTCATGCCGAACATTGACACAAACTCTCCGTCGGTACCGTTGATGCTCACGATCTCTGGATCGCCCATCATCGGTTCGGGCGGGTCTACAACATCGCTGACCCATTCTGCGAGGTGCAACCGCTCTGATCCGTTCATGTATTTCAGATACACTCTGTTGCGATCTTCGCCAAACATCATCACATGGTCGAATTCATATCCATCAGGCAGATATGATGGGGTTTTCAGATCGAAACTGAGATTAACCCTCGCTTCCTCAAGCGTCATCTTCTCAGGCATCCTATCCTCAAACGATTCCTCCACAACCGACCCCACGACCTCAGCACCTTCCGGAACCTCGAATATGAATTCACTGTCCGGAATGCCGATGTTGAACGTTATATCCCTGTATTCGACCTTCACCATTGGATTGCCGTCCGCATCGTACATCTCCGTCCCGAGCAGCATCCAGTTTTCGCGATCGACCCATACGCGCGTCTTGGAGATGAATTTACGCTTAGATTCATCTCTGGGCGTTGCCTCAATCACATAAGTGCTCCGCCCACCAACGTCCTCGATGCCTTCGATGGATATGTCGTTCTCGTCCATAAGATCCCTGACGATTTTGGTATAATCCATCTCAAAGGGCTCATCCTCCGGGAGTTCCATCTTCGTCACCTGCTTCTTTGCAGGGTCGTACATCCACATCGTGCTGCCATTCCTGACCATCACCGTGCCTGCAAGTTCGGATGGCTCGATGAATTCGGAGCGGGTTTTGTCAGGCGTTTTGGTCACGATCTTCACCTGCGTGTTTTCCGTTTCCCCGGCAAACGATGATGTCATGACCATCGTGGCTGAAAAGTCCTTTATGCTCTCCTGCTTCGCCTCCATCCTGGCAGCGATCTGGTCAGCAGACATCTGTTCGGTGCACCCGCTGATAAGAACGGCTGCAAGAACCAGCAGGACTGCTGCTACCTGTTTTGTCTGTTTCTTCATCTGTCCTCTCATCTACATCACCCCTTCTCGTACAAAATAAAAAAAGTGCAGAGTCACACAAGCGACTCCGCTACCTTCACAAGCTCGTCCTTCTCAATCGCACCTGATAGTGAATAATCGATACCATCTGCGCTCCACTGAATCGAGTTCCTGCCAAACATCGACGTAAACTCTCCGTCGGTACCATTGATTTCCACAATCTCTGGTTCGCCCATCGCGGGTTTTAACTGATCCGAACCATCGCTGACACATTCTCTGAGGTGCAATATCCCGGATCCATTTGTGTATTTCAGCGATAGTATCTCCTGCTCGCTGCCATAGAGATCGCCAAGCAACATCGCATGGTCGAATTCGTATCCTTCGGGCAGGTACGACGGCGTCTTCAGATCGAACGTGAGGTTCGCCCTCGCCGCCTCAAGCGTCATCTCCTTGGGCATCATATCCTCAAGCGACGTCTCCACAACCGTGGCGCCTTCCGGCGTCTCGAATATGAACTCGCTGTCAGGGATGCCGGTGTTAAACGTTATATCCCTGTATTCCACCTTCGAGAAGAGATTGTCGTCCTTATCGTACACCTCAATCCCGATAAGCATCCAGTTTTCACGATCGACCCATACGCGCATCCTTGTGATGATCCCAATCTCGCCTCTGTCCTTTGGTGTCGCATCGATCACATAAGCGCTCCGAGAGCCAACGTCCTCGATGCCTTCGATGGCTATGTCGTTCTCGTCCAGAAGGTTCTTGACGAGTTTGGTATAATCCATCTCAGATGGCATATCCTCTGGAAGCGCCATCTTCGTCACCTGATTCTTTGCAGGATCGTACGTCCACATCGTACTGCCGTTTGTGACCATTACCATGCCTGCGACTTCTGCTGGCTCTGTGTATTCGATGCGGCTCTTATCCGGCGGTTTGGTCACCATCGTCGCTCGCATAGTCATATCCTCTCCGCCAAACGACGATGTTACGACCATCGTGGCTGAGAAGTCCTCAATCTCTGCCTGCTTCGCCTCCATCATGGACGCTATCTCGTCTGCGGACATCTCAGATACCTGATCAACGCATCCTGTGAGCAGGACGGCTGCAAGGACGATTACGGCTGCTGCGATCTGTTTCGTCTGTTTCTTCATCTGTTCTCTCATCCTCCGATATTGTTTCTGTTCTTGAAGTTATTTATTTCTAACTCCATGTTAGATATAAGTAACATTAAGGTATAAAAGGGTTTCGGAACTATGCCTGACGGTCGCGATTACAGGGCATCCCACGCCCATTGACTTACAATAGTGGCTACATTGCAACTTATCAAGTTCCGGATATCGCGCCAGCTATGATGCCAAGTGCAACTATCAGAAGAAATCCTATTAAAATACCTATTATAAGCGTAACGATCCCATAAACAGTCATCTGCCCATAATAACCACAAATGGTCCAGAATGGAGTTATTTCACCGTTTGACATCGATTTATGAATTAACCACCCTATTCCGCATGGAACCAATATTAAATTCAGAGAAACCGCCCCAACTATTATATAACCAATATTTGGCTCTTTAATCGTTATTAGTTCGTCAGTCATATACGATCACCCCCAATATAATCTCTCCAGGAGTTTTTCTGGGAAACTGATAAAACTTTCCACCATGAGGGGATTGTTAACATGGGCGTTGGTGTTGGATTGAGACTCTGATTATCCGTACGGTATCTGTGTACCGCCGAGATCAAAGCCCAAGAACCTCTTCCATGCCGTGCACCCCGGGCGGCGCATCCATCACCCACCGCGCGGCTCTGATCGCACCGCCTGCGAACGCCTGCCTGCTGTGCGCTTGATGCTTAATCTCGATCCGTTCGCCATCCCCTGCAAATAGCACGAGATGGTCGCCGATGATGTCGCCGCCCCGGATCGCATGGATGCCGATCTCATCGCCCCGCGGAGCGATGCCTTCACGCCCGTAGACCAGTTCTTTTCCACCGAGAACCTTGCTGATCACGTCAGCCGCACGCATCGCTGTTCCTGACGGCGCATCCTTCTTGTGGCGGTGGTGCGCCTCAACGATCTCGATGTCCCAGTCGCCGATGTATGCGGCGGCTTCTGCAAGCAATTTCCAGAAGACGTTGACTCCGACCGAGAAGTTAGGTGCAATCACGGCAGGGACGTTTCCGGCTATGATCCCTGCTATCTCCTCCTGATACGGTTCGAGCCCGGTCGTCCCGAGAACGATGGCAACACCGTTTTCTACAGCGGCTCTGACGTTTCCGACAGCAGCATCCGCGATTGTGAAGTCGATCAGAACATCCGGGGAAGTGCTCGCAAGCAGCGCGTCGATCTCGCGGGCATCCGATACCCGGACATCGCTGGCGCCAGCAGCGACACCAGCACCGACACCAGTGCCAACCGGCATCCCGATGTCACGGATGTCGAACGCCGCCGCCAGTTCCATATCTGGCGCACCGCCGACATTCTCGATTATAAGCGAGCCCATGCGCCCAAGTGCGCCTGTTACTGCAACTGTTATCATGATATCACCTGTATCCATCTATCCCCCGGTCATCTAATATATTCGCACCATGGGTGCGCCGCCCTTCAGGCAGTCCTGAACTGCCCGAACAGATTGTCCCGCCCGATCCGGTGCAGTCTGGAGCGCACGAGTCCGGCAAGCTGCGATACATCCCCTTTCTTCGCAGATACCGGTGCAACCATATCGATCCACTGCCTCCATGGCGGGAGAAAGTCGAAACGCTCCACGATCTGATCGAGCGCATCATCTCGATCGATTACCAGGTCCATCTTGTTTGCCGCGATAACCGTATCGATATCGAGATCGGATAAAAATTCAAACAATTCGATATCAACTGGCATCTCGCCCCTTTCTGCCCATCTATCCACGATCTCGCAGAAAACGCTTGCATCGATCACCTGGACGGCACAGAGGACGCGGTCGCAGTTGTCTTCGATATAATGGATGATCGAATTCTTTATGCGCTCCTGAACCACATCCGGGACGCCGTGCAGAAATCCGTAACCCGGCAGATCGGTTATCAACAGATCTCTAAACGTTATGTGTGTCGGTTTCCGCGTGACGCCGGGGCGCCTTCCTGTTTTGACGCTTCTGCCGGTCAGTCTCTTGATCAGCGAGGACTTCCCGACGTTTGATCTGCCCGCGAAGATGATCTCATGATTGATTGCCATCTCTGTTGACCTCCATCTGCGTACTCGTCCGGATACCTACATAAAACTCTTCAAGGAAATCTTTCAGAGTTTTATTTGTTAAGGGGATTTTGTTTTGGATGTTCATTTTTAATGGATATCTCTCCCCAATCCTAATCAAGAATTGCTCTTCAGTAGATAACATCTTGCACCAACACATTATATGAGCGTGGCACCTTCTGCTGGTCCCAAAAGCTTTTATCAAAACTCTATCATTACTGTTGCCGGGTACGATCACAGCATCTTGGTATCTGATCGGTGCGTCCCCAAAACAGATTCTTGAGCTCTTCCGGAAGCTAAAATCGGTATCGCATACGACATGCATCCTATCGCCCGGAACGTTTGATAGCTTCTCTTGCCATCGCCTCTATCTCAACAGGCGTTGTATGCACTTTCCGCACAATCCCCTTCTCGTGCAAAACTTCCTTCATCTCCTCGATATCAAGAGACGTAATCTCACCTGCTTTCCCGAGAGAGACCGCATCCTTTCCGTACAGTTCATACGCAATCGATATCCTCAAGTCCTTTCCTCACGCATCAGGATAACTTCACAATCCCCCTGCCAGTCCCTCTAAAACGACATGCGAGATCGCGCCTGCAACCTCTGCTGTCGAGCACCGCCCGCCGATGTCAGGGGTTGTGATGCCGCGGGATGCCGCATCAGATACTGCGTCCTTCACCGCATCAGATTCCCTGATCCTGCCGTACCACTTAAGCATCATCGCGAGACTCAGGATCGCAGCAATCGGATTCGCAAGTCCCCTGCCAGCGATATCAGGAGCGCTGCCGTGCACCGGCTCAAAGAGCGCGTAATCAGCTCCTATGTTTGCGCTTGCGCAGACGCCAAGCCCGCCGATGAGCGCTGCGGACATGTCGCTTAGGATATCCCCGAAGAGATTGGTCGTGACGATCACCTCGAACCGCTCCGGATTCAGTACCAGACGGTGCGCAGCAGCATCGACAAGCATCTCCTCCCACCGGACTTTGTGCCGGTCTGCGACATCGATGCAGACCTCCCTGAAAAGCCAGCACGATTTCAGTATATTTGCTTTATGCACGATTGTCAAGCGTTTTTCGGCGGCAAGCGAACATGCGTACTCTGCGATGCGCTCGCTTCCGCTCCGGGTGATGACCCGCGTCGAATGCACGGCATCAGGCAGAACCTCTTCGATTCCCGAATACATGCCCTCGGTGTTCTCACGGACGATTGTGAAATCAATGTCCCGGGAGTTCGTTATGCCCTTGATCGGTCTTATATTGGCGTACAGATCGAATTCTTTCCTGATCTGGACAAGGACGCTCCGATATTCCGGATCCTGCGGTGTCGTGATCGCACCGAAGAGTATGCAGTCGCAGGATCTGAAGATATTAAAATCGTCCTCTGTCATCGCTCTGCCGGTGCGCTTCCACTTGCCGTACCCGATCTCGACCGGCACTTTCTCGATATCGAGCGTGAGAGCATCCAGCACTTCAAGAGCGGCTGGAATCACCTCTTTTCCGATCCCATCGCCCTCGACGACCGCAATTTTCATCTGGCGCATGGTTTCTGGATTGTCCTGTCCTGTCAAATAGATATCGTTTGTGAGGGATAGCATGGAATCATGGATGCCAGCCAGTGTTGAATTGGTCACAAAGACTTGTACATCTCACATTCCGCAGGTCGCCATCCATTTTTGCATAATTTCTACTGATAACGTTTTTAGATATCCAAAAAATATTATTTTTATACTGTAGTGGCACAACCTACCCGATTTCAACAAAGAATGCTTTACATGTTTATGTAGAAATACGCATTTTAATAAAGCAATTGTAACTACTCAGGTACCTAAACCACTATCGGGGACTTCACTGTGCAGGAACTACCTGGACCTGGGGCATACTGTAGTCAAACAGGGAATTTAACCGCAGAGTGCGCAGAGGGGCGCGGAGGAGGACTAAGCGGTTAACCACTCTGCGTTCCTCTGCGCCCTCCGCGTGTGACACGAAGCTGCATCACTGATTGCCTAACCGGCTACCCCTTCCATTCGGGGTAATCCTACCGCAGAATGCGTGGATGGCAACGCCCACGCAGTAAGCCTGCGGAACAACGTGGAAAATCAGAAAATCCGATTCGGATCAACCGCCAGGATAAGAACGCTATGAAGAGTGTAATGCGAACCACCGAAAGAGTCGTAACGCAGGATGAGCGAAAGCGGATTGTTACGCTCAGACCAAAAGGTACGAAACCGGACTATACCGGCTGCGGAGACGTTATAGGGAATGGACAAACGGTTTCCGGCTCACAGGTGGCTTCTAAGGTGTTCACAATTATCTGTGATGTAGAACTTGGTAAGCCCCATAAGCTCCCGGAATATCCGGGTAGTGACCCCGTAAGGGCAAACGATGGCTTAGGGGGTAGAGGAATCGGTAAAAAGCGAATGACATCTTGTAATGGGGTGTATAGGGGTTCAAAATTTGCCCTAACCCGAAAGGGTGCAGACTTACCGGTGGTGTCTTGCTGTATGAAAGGAGGCAAACCTGTGAATGTAAGATACTCAATTACGCCTAAAACTGGCGAGAGACTTGCAGACACTCGAAAGAGTGTTAACGGGCTGCAAACCGGAATTACAAAAGCGGTGATTAAATGATCGTCGCTGCCCGATACTTAAAGGGTTGTAAGATGCTTGAGCGGTATGAGGGGAAACTCTCACGTACCGTTCTTAGACGAGGGGGGGGGCGAGTAATCGCCTCCTCCTTAGTCTACGGTTATTTTTCTTGCCAGAAAGTACATGATCGCAATCATTAGCCACTATCCACCATTGCAAAAATAGATCTTCTTACAAAAACACCTGCGGAATATAAGGTACATGCGCGGGTAACTTTTGGTAGGAAACCACAAGATTACACAGTCTGCGAAGCAGCGGCGCAGCCATCTCCACAAGATCTCTGTGTTAATCTTGTGTAATCTCGTGGTTTTATATACCGATATCCTCACAATACTCGAGTAAGTACAAAGACTTTGCTCACTTCCCCACAACCCTCGCGTCCAGCACCTTGAGAACACCCCGGTCCCCGTACCAGACTTTCTCAGTCTCTACAAGTTCGATCCGCTCTTTGAAATACGGAGCATCCAGAACAAGCGTTTCGTATTCGCCGCCTTCTCCGCAGAGATGTATGTGGTATCTCCTGTGAAGTTCCTGCAAATCACGTATCGCGCCCTCATCGATCCGCATCCCGAGCCACTCTTCACCCATTCCGTCGGCGGCAACCTGGACGATCCTGATGTCCATCACCGCAGCCATCTCGCGGAGCAGTTCACCTGCATTCCGGTGCCAGAGCGGCGCATACATCGCAATGCCGAGCGTTTCACAGATCTTCCGGACGCGGGATTCCTGATACACCGATTCGATTGCGCCCACGATGACACCGTCGATATCGAGGCTCTGCAGAGCGTCTGAAAGATCCTCGAGTTCCTCTTCCTTCCTGCCTTGCGATTCCTTCAGGATCAGGGGGATTCCGCACGCCTGCGATATCAATCTCACGATGTCGATGTTTATCGAGTGATACATGTACGAATCGGGATTCTGCGGCTTTATCGCAACAAGGTGCGTCACCTCATGCCCAGCCGTCAGCGCTTCATAAAGCGCATAACACGAATCCTTTCCTCCTGATATGAGTGCTGCGAGTTTCATTTTACTTCGCCTCGGTTGTCAAGTTGCTCGGATGCCCGAATCAGGATCACGAATGGCACGAATAGACGAATCACACGAATATTCGCTGGCATTCGTGATGGAATGCACTACCCCACCACAACCCCTGCATACCCGACCACCTCTGCCATCGGCTGCACATCCCCGCTGTTTGCGTAATTGAGCAGTCTCGCAGAATTCGCGCCAAGCCCCCTGCAGACCCGCATCATCACAGCGATCGGACCGTACCCGCATACCGAAGCGTCCCGCTCAATGATCCGTGAGTAGAACTCGGTGACGTTTAATTCAAGCAGCGGGTCAAGCACGTAATGATCGATGTCATACGCAACCGCTGCCGGCTTGTAATGCGTGAAATCGGATGATGCGATCACAACAACCTTCTTGTCTGCCTCTGAGATCGCATCCATCAGTTCGTCGCTCACATCGCGTGCGGTCTCCTCGTCCTGCAAGCCCATGCATATCGGAACGATCTTGAAGTCCTTGAAAAGCGTCTGGAGAAACGGGATCTGGACCTCGATCGAATGCTCGTACCGGTGTGCGCTCTCGTCGATATCGATGATGCGACGCGGAAGCGACTCGATGAGGTCGAGATCGGTATCGACATCCCCAAGCGGCGTACTCCATGTATCAGACGATACCGAGACCATGGAGCCGTATCCGCTGTGGTTTGGTCCGATGATCACGAAGGTGTCTGCGTTCGGGAGTGCCGCGTACACATGCGCGGCTGTTCGTCCGGAGTACATGTATCCGGCATGAGGCACGACCGCGCCCGTGATCGCTGGATCCGGTGCGATCGTTATGCCTGAAAAGTATGATTTGATATCCCTTTTCAAGGTTCTGGGATTTAATGGGTAGAACTGTCCTGCGACTATTGGGATTCTCATGATGGCTCACCGATCATACAAATGCCCTTTTCAGACTTATGTCTAACGCATGGGTGAGGTTGTCAGGACCCGGGTGTTGGGGGTATCTGGTGTGGTGGGGCGGACACGCGAAGTGTTTTAAATCTCAAAGCAAGGGATAAATACAACCGCTGAAAAATATGAACAGGTGTTTACCATGCTCTCAGCAAGCCCAACCAAACCAGAGATC
>JAUWCK010000260.1 GCA_030609345.1 Methanosarcinales archaeon
CCGCGTCACCGGAAAAGACGGCAACGCCGGAAAAGACGACGACACCTGCGAAGAGTCCGGAAAGTAAAGGACCAGGCTTCGGAGGTGTATTCGCAGTCGCGGGTCTGCTTGCAATTGCATACCTGATGCGGCGGCAGGGATCGAAGAGTAGAGAATATAACTGGCGGGGGATGACAGCATCCCCCAATCATTTTTCGGGCCGACACTGTCGAATTCGCTCCGAAAATAGATGGCACATTTTCACGCTCATGGGTGACCCGGCGGGCCATGGATGCTTTCAGTGAAATCACCATATCCTCAAGTTTTACCGCAGAGTACGCGGAGAACGCAGAGTCTCAGAAAACCAAAGCGAGGATTGGAACGGTCTTAAAACTCTGCGTTCGGCCTTCGGCGCTGCTTCGCAGACCGCGGTGATAAAACACTTGGGTTTTTCGACAGTGCCTTTCGAGCCAAATATACCGGCGCATCCCGCAAATACCCTGACACGGTCACGAACACATCTCGATTAAGAGTTCCTCTCCGCTCATCGTGCCCCTTGCGATGAGCATGTCGCCTGCGCAGAGCACTGTTTTTGCGCCGGGGCTGTAAATCCACCGATCCCCCCGCTTGACTGCCATGATATGCACACCGGTCTCGGTCTCGAGCTTGAGTTCGCCAAGCGACTTCCTAACAACCTCAGAACCCGGTGCGATCTGTAGCTTGGTGACCACCTCGTCAGACTCGCGCACGGCAATCGCCATGATCGGATGCGGCTCGATCTCCCGAAGCACCACGTCTGCGATGTCGTAAGCCGCGTCAGAGATCGCTTCTGAGGCATTGGCAAGATGTAGGAGTCCCCTGAGTTTATCCACGTCCTCAATATTTTTTGCCGATTCGAGCACCCAGTGCTGGAGTTCGTACTTCATGCCGTCCATCTTATCCTCGATGTAGCGCACCTCCTCTGCGATCTCTTTATTATAAAAAAGAATTGCAGAGTATGCAAGCCCGACCGCAAGTTCGGACATATTCTTCATCTCCACGATCAGGTCAACCGCGCGGTCGAGATCGCCAAGGACACGTTCCGGCTCGACTCTGGTTCGCTCGTAACGCTTGCGGGTTGCGCACTCCATGAAGAGCGGCACGCCCTCATCATGCCCGCGTGCAAAGACGACATCGCCAGCATTCACAAGCGTGCTGTGATCCGGATCATATATCCAGTTTCTTTCCCGCCTGATCGCAATCAGCCACATACCGGTCTCGGTCTCGAGTTCGATCTCCCCGAGCGTCCGTCCTGCCATCGGCGACTCCGGGCTGACCGTTGCGCTTGCAATCGTCTCCTCTGCGCCACGCAGATCCGGTTTCAGTTCAACAGGTATGCCGAGATCGAGGAGTGCGATCTTTGCGATATCGCCTGCTGCATTCGAGATGTTCTCGGCTGCCGCGCCAGCCTTCAGCACGCCTGCAAGGGCTTCTGCCTCATCGATCCTTCGAGCGCTTAACATCGCTGAGATCATCATGTAATAACCGAGGGTATCCATCTTCTCTTCGAGGCGGATAACCTCTGTTGCAATCTCCCGATCGTCGTAGATCACAGCAGAGTATGCAAGATCCATCATCAATTCGGAGGTGTCCTTCATATCGATCAACAGGTCTTTCATACTCCTTGTGCAGTGTTTGAGTTCTTGTGTCATGTTTCTTAGAATATCCTTTCGATAGCAACTATGCAGACGGCTAATGGTTTCGATGTTGCGGGCATGTTACAAACCCGCCACTCATCATTTCCATAATCAGATGCAGTCTCGGATATCGCATCCCCATGCGGTGTATCCATCTCTTCGTCAGTTGCGTCGTCCATGATGCTTTCAGATTTTAGTACTATACGGATACCTAATCTACTCATCCGGTATTAAATCCACCGAGACCGATGGTGGCACACAATCGTGACGAAAGCAGGGTAAGGGAGGCGGACCGGGATAGACGCCATAACTATCTTATATCGTTGTCACCCAATACCAGAGACAACAGGGTAACGGGCGAATCATGGATCCGATCCACATCTTTGCAGTCTTTGCGATAGTCCTTGCGGTGGGCATCATCGCACAGATGGTCAGCAGACTCATGCGGATGCCGAGCATCGTCTTCTTGCTTGCGGCAGGGATACTGCTCGGACCGGAATGCGCTGGATTGATCGATCCGTGGATATACGGCGATGGTTTGAACTTGATCATCACATTTGCCGTGGTGATCATCGTATTCGACGGCGGCATCAACGTCGATCTCAGGCACATCCGCAGGGTCTCAGGAAGTGT
>JAUWCK010000273.1 GCA_030609345.1 Methanosarcinales archaeon
TCCATTACCGAGGAGGATATCGTCACCCAATTGGTCTCGGAACTTAAAGAGTTCTCGCCGACCACCGCAAGCGTCCTTATCGAGGAGAGGGATGCCTACATCGCAAAGAATCTTCTCGATCTCAAAGAGAAAGGAACAGGGAACGTGGTTGCGATCGTTGGGGCAGGACACAGGCAAGGGATTCAGGAATATCTAAAACACCCTGAAAAACTGCCCGATATCAACAGATTGCTTGAGATACCAAATAAACGGTTCAGTCTCGGGAAGATCATCGGAGTTGGCATGATCGCGCTGGTCCTTGCGATGTTTGCGCTGGTCATAACGTTCGCATCGTTCGATCAGTTTCTTGTCCTATTCGGATGGTGGTTCGTCATCAATGGCGTGTTAAGCGGGCTTGGCGCCATGCTTGCCCGCGGGCATATCTACTCGGTATTGACCGCGTTCGGTGTTGCATGGCTCACCTCGTTAAACCCGATGCTTGCAGCGGGCTGGTTTGCCGGTGCAGTCGAGTTAAAGATGCGAAAACCATCTCCGCACGACATACACGGTATTGCGGAGGCAGAGACGCTCCACGATCTGATGAAGAACAATCTCTTTCGGGTGCTACTGGTCGCGGCGCTTACGAATCTCGGAAGTGTTGCAGGTACGTTCATCGGTGCGTGGGTGTTGGCAACACAGTGCGGGATCGATATCGATGTGATACGGGCTGGCATCACTGGTGCGCTCGGAATTTAGGGACTGTCTGGGAAGTTGCTGGCTGCAAGGTCTGCGCCGAATGAATGGATGTTTAGCAGATGATCACAAAATCAGAAGGAATATGTAGCATGATATTCAAAATCACAAAGTAATGAGGCGAAACCATGTTAAAACATTTTACGCTTGAGTATTGGATAGATGAGAGCTGGTATGTCGGCAGGCTCAGGGAAGTTCCCGGGGTGTTCAGTCAGGGCGAATCTCTTGAAGAACTGGAAGAGAACATTCGAGACGTGTACAGGCTGATGATAGAGGAAGAGGGGGTTTTGGCATTGCCGCAGACTGCCATCATGGCTAAGGAACTGGGAGTTGAGGCGTGAAACGGCGTGATTTCATACGAGAACTGGTAGACGCGGGATGGGTGTGCATTCAGTGCGTGTACCGCGCCGATGTGAAGTGCAGAGGTCTGCGAAGTCACTGGCGCAGGTCGTGAGGTCATGGCGATTTCGGGAGAAGTTTTTATACCAATAATGTGTAGTTGGTAGTATTCGTACCGAATAAATGGGTGTTTATCAGATGACCACAAAATCAGAAGGAATGATGATACCGGGCAAACTGAAATGGTATGTCATACTCGCACTTGCACTGTGGCTCGCGTTCTCTGGCGTGGCGGCTGCTGAGCAACTCTATGTCAATGAAAGCGGCTGGTGGCGCGATGGCGGTGCGTTCAATGCGACGAGCGAGACGCCGATACAGGCGGCGGTGAGTGCTGCGGATGCGGGGGGCGCGATCTATGTGCATGGCGGGAATTACTACGAGAATGTGGATGTAGACAAGGAAGGGCTCACACTGGAAGGTGAGGGCGCGGAGGTGGTGACGGTGACCGCGGCAGATCCGGGCGATCACGTCTTTGAGGTGACCGCGGATTGGGTGAACATCTCTGGATTTGTAGTAAGGGGTGCAACTTCTAACATGGCTGGGGTTTACCTCAACAATGTGGATTGCTGTAACATCTCCGGGAATAATGTATATGGGAACCACTGCGGCATCTACTTGGATTATTCAAGTAGCAACACGCTCTCAAACAACACCGCATCGGACAAC
>JAUWCK010000031.1 GCA_030609345.1 Methanosarcinales archaeon
AGAACGCAGAGGCATTAGAAAACCCAAGCATGAATTGGAAAGCTCTTAAACTATGTGCCCTCAGCGATCTCTGCGTTGATAAATCACTGGTTTTTAGATAGTGTCGGGAAAACACAAATTAATATACCCAAATTTTAGACACGGATTTACACAGATTTAATTTCTTGTCGAGTAGAGCCCATAGCACACCCTTTTTTTGAGGTAATAGCCCCAAGGTTGCTATGAGCCCCCTCACAGAACCGGACGTGAAGATTTCCCTCATCCGGCTCTTCAGAAGCACATCCTCTATGGGTTCAGGTTGTACAACGAGTGATATATCTTCGGCTTCGGGAGTGGATTAAATAGGATGAAACGATGAAACTGAGCCCAATTGTAGCTCTTCTTTTGGCTGCGACGATTAATCCATTTAAAGGCGAGTCTCACAACCTGATGGTAGAAGTTCTGTAGCGATCGTATGTTACCACTCATTCCGTAGTAACGGTAATGGCCAAGTAACTTTATCCCCAAGACCTTCCACCATATCTTCAGTTCAACAAGATTTCGGATACGCTTCAGCCATATATTCATCTCCGCCATCTTCTGTCTGAACTTCTTGCGTGATGTCTTCCGTCCAAGCTTGAATTTGCCTTTACGGGATAGATCGCAGAAATGCGTGAACCCGAGAAAATCAAAGGTTTCACATTTCCTACCATCTCGCTTCGCCTTCGTGCATGCGCGCCGTCCGAACTCGATAGTCTTACTCTTCTCTTCAGAAACCGTAAGTCCGAACTCGCCCATTCGCATTCTCAGATCGTCCCCAAATTCTCTGGCTTCGATTTCCTTCTCGAAGCAAACGACAAAGTCATCCGCATATCGTATAAGCTGTGCATAACCGAGTAGCTGTTGCTTAACCACATCTTCAAACCATTTGTCGAGCGCATAGTGAAGGTATACATTGGCGAGTACAGGGCTCAGAATCCCACCTTGTGGGGTGCCCATTTCCGTCTCAAAGTATACTCCGTCCTCCATTATGCCAGACTTGAGGAAACGACCTATCAACTGCAAAAGCGACGTGTCTGTAATCCTATTTTCCAAACATTCCATCAGTTTCTTATGATCCACTGTGTCAAAGAACTTCGAGATATCCATGTCCACTACGAAGTTGACCAGACCGTTCATGATGATTTTGTTCAGCTTCTTTAGAGCGTCGTGGCAGCTGCGATTCGGGCGAAAACCGTACGATGTGTCTATAAAGTCCTGCTCAAAGATCGACTCAAGGATCTTTTTTAGTGCCATCTGAACAATCTTGTCCTCGATGGCGGGGATTCCGAGAGGTCTTTTATCACCGTTTGGCTTCGGGATGTAGACGCGCAAGACCGGTTGAGGCTTGTACTGCTTTGCTTTGAGCCTTCTCACCAGATTTGCGATATTCTCATCCAGTTTCTTCGCGTACTTTCCTACTGTTACTCCGTCAATTCCGGGAGATTTTCCTCTTTTTAACTCCCTGAAACATTCTTTTAGGAAATCCTCTGTAAGCAAGTGTGCTAATGACGTAAACTTGCATTTTGGATCTCCTTTTGCTCTTAGGGCTATCGCCATAAGAAGCTTTAGAGTTTTGGACAGCAGTTTTGTTATCATCTACAGCCCACCTCTGGGTGTGGTAGATGTGCCCCTGATATCCAGCGCACTCCTGTCCGCCCCTTCCCTCCACAGGAATTACCCTGTTTCATCAGTACTATGAGCGAATCCGACTCCCAATATGCCGTTTGCGGTGACTTACCGTCTATAGGCTTGACATCGCATACTCCTGTTCCTTTAGGGGGAACACGGAGAGCATAATGGGCCTCCCGAGTTCCCATAGTCTCCGTTTGATACCATGCTACGGTCTGATACCCCGCTGGACTCGCACCACCTTGCCAAGTCCTAAAATCTCCATCTGTATTCCAAGATCGGAGGTTTGGACTAACGGTGGTGTGAATGCTGCCTTCCGTCACGCAGAGGACGTCGGCTTCCAGGATTTGCGGAATTTCGGGGCTTATAACCTTCACCTTTCGATTGTGGCCTGGTATCCCCTCCCCCCGGCCTCACAACAGCCTGTTACCAGTCTGCGTGCGGGGTTCGGTTCTGAGGTGGTGGCTGGCCTTTCCTCAGGCTGGATTTTCACCAGCTGGCTAGTATCTCGGCACTCCCACGTTATCCGTTATCTTCTGCACCGCGTTCATCTGATCGCGCAAATCTCCTCTGCCACTGCTTGCAAGGCTCGCCGATATAGGAGGTCCCCTATCCAGAATCCCGCATCATTGCGCAGTTTATCCAACTCCTTACGAAGCGATGTTACTTTACCCTCCAACTTCGCCCGGATCAAAACCCCGATCACCCCGGTCTTGTGCAGCCCATACACATCTGCCACTCTTCTTGCCTCCAACTCATCCAGAAAGACCACCTCCGGATGCTGCTCTACCGCTAATGCGATGGTCTCAGCTTCTCCTTCATGCAATTCCCGCTTCAATAACCGAACCACTGATTCGTTGCATGGGTGCAACCACCTTAATCCATCCCGATCCGTGAGCTACCTTAACATCGTTGGCACCGGGCATGTTATACCCCTTCACTACAACCTCGTCCCAGACCGCAGGTGTAATAACAATCACCCCATAAAACTCTTTCAATAGTTCCAAACGTCCGATTCCTGCCAGGTGAATCAAGGTGGACGAATCACTGATGGCTTCGGGCATATTCAATGTCTTCTTCTAAGTTCTCTTCTGTATAGTGGCGCCGGATCTGTCGCTGCCCCAAAAGTTCCTCGAACTCCCAACGCCCCATTCCAGCAAGAACACTTGCTTTGCCTGACGAGAGAACACCCCGCTGGTATAATGCAAGTGCCAGTTCTTTATGCAATGTATCCTCCACCTCATCAGGAGGTAGGCGGAGTGCATCTACAATGTCTCCCGGTATCCTCATGACAAGGTCCACAACTCCTGCACCATGCATTGCCTTTCTTCGCGTTTCCACAGGTATCACCAAATCAAGTTCGTCCACAAGATTATAAGTTTTATTGCCCGATTGGGGCTGCCAACCTGACGCGGGTGTTCGAGCCGTACCCTCAGTGGTGGCGTCCACGATCCTGAACCATCATCCAAGCTGTGCTCAACATACCAAGCGTCGCCTTCATCATCAGACTCCCTCATACCAAAAACTCTCCCCCGCTCCCTCACGGCAGCCCACCCCCTGCCTTCGCCCCCGCTGCCGCCCCCACCACACCACGTCCCCCAATCCCTCGACCACAAACCGCTCCACCTCGAAAACCACCCCCGCCGCACACACGAGAGCCAGAGCAAGCAAGACCGTGAACAGAGACCGCCCGGCAAGCACCGACACCAGCCGAATCCCGTGCGGCGTGTAATTGAGTAAAAGACACAATCAGCGGCACAACAGCGATACCCAAGCCCTGAAACTGAGCGTGATCGTGCGGGTGCCGTCCGGATCCTCCCTTCTCGGAAAGAGCGCCGCTATCAGCGAGTATCCGGGCAGGAAGAGCACGAGCACGAGGTCAGCTGGGATGCGTTCGGTCAGGTTCTCTGGTATCGCGATTCTCATGTAACCCCACCCCAATGATTCTCACGGCTTCCAGACGCTGAGCCACTCGATTCGCTCAGCCTCTAAAGAAGAATATCGATCTCTTCATCAGTAAATCCCAACTGTCTTAATACTACTTTCATATACTTGGGTGAAAGTTCTCACTTACCCATCACTGCTGGAGCTCTGTACACCGTTCCTTCTTTTTCTCGTTCAAATATCGCATGGCTGGTGCTCCCCTGTCTAACGAATATGACACCACCACGAGTAAGAAGCTTGGCAAACTTCTTGCTCGACATCGCCGGGATTCTTTTAGGCAATCGCTCCTACCTCGAAGGTTATGTTTTCAGAGTAAACCCAGTCATCCGAAGGTCGTACATACTCTACATCCTCTAAAAGGAATTCTCGGAGAATTTCCAGAGGAACCGATCGTATTTCCAGATTTTTCTCTTCCATATAAGAAACATATTCTTCGCATGCCCCCTGAAGCATCCTCTTGGCTTCTTCAATGCTTTCACCCTGACTGGATACATTAAGTTCCAAGCACAAAGCCACGTAATAATTGCCTGCTTTTTTAATTATTCCTGTTAATTGCATATTTATCCATCTCCACATTCTCTCTAATCAGTCCTCCGAATTATTTTGGGAATCGGATTCCAGATAGTTTCTATCATTATGGCACTTGCCACTATATTAAATAAACTTTGAGCATCATCATGTAATTCGGTCACATACCACGCTCTTTTTAAGTTTGCTCCTCTATCTCTTGAAAACACTATCATCACCACATGAAATCTCATCCCCTCTCTTAACATCGACCAACGCAGCCCCCGCACCCAGAAACCCATTGACACCAGAAAGCCCATCGATCGATCTCACGCAGGTGCT
This sequence comes from Methanosarcinales archaeon, assembly GCA_030609345.1. The sequence continues at coordinate 4,444 of JAUWCK010000031.1, forward strand.
CGGACCCCATCCCGGCGTCCGGTTCTTCTTCGGCTGCATCTTTATGGTGGTGCTTCTTGCGCTGATGGAATACCGGGGGCGAGGTGGCTGATCTGCGGGCGATTGCCTTACCTGATACTCCGCGGTGTCAAAACCTTTGTAAAACTGTACATGCTCGGGTAACTTGTGGTAGGAACCACAAGATTGCACAGTCTGCGGAGCAGCGGCGCAGCCATGTCCACAAGAGTTCTGTGTTACTCTTGTGTAATCTCGTGGTTTTATATGCGGATATCCACCCAATACTCGAGTAAGTACGTAAAACTCACATAAACGATGCTCGGTCGAGCGGAAATCCCATAAGAGATGAGATCGCGTCAATTAACCATTCCCTCACTCATGCCGGAGTGCATCCACTGGATTCATCTGCGATGCGGACCGGGACGGCAGAAATCCGGCGAGAACCCCGATCGAGAATGAGAATAGAAGCGCAAACGCCGCAAGCTCCCACGAGATCCACGCATGCAAGAGACCGACCCCCATCTCTCGCCCGACCATCTCCACCATGAGCGCCATCCCGAAACCGAGCACGACCCCGATCAAACCTCCAATTAAACCGATCAAACCGGATTCGACCAAAAAAAGCATCAATATTGTATTGTTCTCGGCTCCGAGTGCTTTATATATCCCGATCTCCCGCGTTCTCTCTATAACTGCGGTGTACATCGTATTCATGATCCCGACACCGCCAACGAGAAGCGAGATCGCGCCGATCCCGATCAGAACTGCGGATACCGCTGAAAGTATTCCACCAACCGTCTCTGAGAGTTGTGCTGCGGTCATGACCGTGAAATCCTCCTCATCATGCTCATCTTCAAGCCGATCCCTTATACGCTCTGCAACATCTTCAGGATCGGCTCCTTCCTTTATCTTCACGAAGAAGAAGTCATATTCATTGCTCACGTCGAAAAGATCCTCCGCATCATCGAGACTCATGCTAATCGTCATGTCATCATCCCGGTTCCCGATCTCCTCCATGATCCCGACTACCTTGAACCCCTGATCCTTGATCTCGATCTTATCTCCTATCTTGACCTCTTTGTAGGTATCCCCGACTTTAAAAGTCTTATACGCAATCCAGTACCCAATCGTTGTCTTATGGGTATCCTTATCCTCCAGCTCCCTCCCTGATTCAACCTCATACCCCTGGACATCGAAATACGCGTCCTCTGCTATCGACGGCACCATGCCGACAACCGACGCAGTGGCATCGATATCCTTGTAGGTTATAAGCGAGGTCCGGTAGACCATGTAACAGTTCGCATCGACCCCTCGCACCTTCTCGACAGCCCTCACATCCCGGTCCGTGAAGTACGTCGATGCGGAACTCGGACCACCTAACGCGCCGCCTGGCGGCACCGGCATTATTATAATCTTGTTGACACCCATCTTCCCGATCTGCTCGTCCACATAGACCTGCATCCCGACTCCGATCGAGATCAAGCCAACGATAGCCATTATCCCGATCACTATGCCGATGATCGTTAGGTAACTCCGGGTTTTCCGCTGTACCAATCCCTTGTAGCAGAACCGGAAGTAATCCGAGAATTTCATTTGGATATGATCCTTTTAATGCGTTTTCTAAAGAGGTATGCAAACAGCAGAACGAGTGCTGCGATGATTATCCCTGTATATCCTCCACTCTTAGGTGCAATCGCTTTCATCTCTTCAGAAGTGTAAACTTTTATCGGTATTTCTGTCGTCATACTATGCGCATTACCGTAATCATCGTCGTAACTCACATCTACAGTTACATTGCTGCAGTCTGACGACTGGAGCAGGATCCTGAAATCGACAGTATCGTAATCATCGTTCTCGATGTCGCCGATGTATCTCGTGTCGCTGTCGATCAGTTCGAACCGATCCCCATCCGCTATCGTCAGCACGACGTGCTTTGCCCGAGAAAGCCCACGATTTGCAACGCCGATGGTGATCTCTCCGACCGTGCCATCAGTGAGTTCGTCCTGCGAATCGAGATAGACGAAGAGCGTGTTTCCACTCGATACCGGAACCAGCACCGAATATCGTTGCGCTGGCTGCATTCCGTGCGTCTCGTTCTCGTAATAGATCACGATTGGCAGTGGGTGCTGGGATGGTGTGATGGTATCGACGAAGAAACCGGACTCGATGAGTGCAGTCTCGCCAGGTGCTACTGTGTCGATGTAGTAGATGGACGTCTTCGGAAGGATGATAGTTTGATTTTCAAAACAAACCTTTACATTCTTTGCAGGTCCGGTTCCCACATTTTTAATCGAGAATTTTGCATCAAACTCAGATCTGAGATCTGCTTCCGGGATGTCGGCATCGATGAGGACGAGATCAGGATGTCCCATCACCCGGATTGTGAGTTCGGTCATGCTCTTCGTGGTGAGATAGTGACGGTTAGAATCAAAATCCCCGCTATAGGTGATATTAAGATCGAGCGTGTACTCGCCAGACCGTGCGTCAGGATCCACGGTCAGATAATACTCGGTATTTGCAGTCTCGCCGCATCTGAGTTCAGGTAGCGTCTGGGTCGCTTCCTCGGTCTCTTTCAGTTCAAATGGCTCCTGCACGTCCAGATGCCAGATTATATTCTCTGCCGGTTCGTCCCCATGGTTCGTTGTCTTGATTAGCAGCGTAACTTCCTCGCCGGGCTGTGCAGGATAGGGAATCTGCTGGGACAGGCTTGCAGAGAGTGCAGGAGCATCAGTCGGGTATGGCGTTGCTGAGTCGTATGTGCGGACCCTTGTTTCGACTGTAGCGTCTGCTGTGCCTGCGTGAAATGCCGTGAGTGTCAGACTTATGATTATAAGCAGCGCAAACCGGTTCATGGGGGTTGATCTGTATCTGATGATATATATGCTGACCGATCAGGCAATACTTATAAGATCACCGGTTCTGTAATATCGCATTATATGAATGAAATGGTGAAACCATGCCAGAAATAGGAAAGAAGGTAAGGCTTGAACGGATCCTCGATAGGAAGAGCGGAAACATGCTGATTATTCCAATGGATCATGGAATATCAGAGGGTCCGATAAAGGGGCTCGTAAACATCGGGGAGACCATAAACAAGGTTGCAGAGGGCGGCGCGGATGCAGTCCTCATGCAGAAAGGGATGGTCAAGCATGGGCATCGCGGATACGGGCACGATATCGGACTTATCATCCATATGAGCGCATCCACCTCGCTTGGACCTGATCCGAACAACAAGGTGCCGGTATGCACCGTCGAAGAGGCGATCAAACTCGGAGCGGATGCTGTGAGCGTGCATATCAATGTCGGCTCTGATACCGAATCGGATCAACTCGAATATCTTGGTACGGTCTCGGATGACTGTGATTACTGGGGCGTGCCGCTCATTGCTATGATGTACCCGCGAGGTGCCGCAATCCCCAACCAGCACGACCCGGTCGCGGTCGCACTTGCGGCTCGCGTCGGCGCTGAACTTGGCGCGGATATCATCAAGACCAACTACACAGGCGATCCGGACTCATTCAAGACCGTGGTTGCGGGCTGCCCTGTTCCCGTGGTGATCGCAGGCGGACCAAAGACGAATACGGATAGGGAATTCCTGCAGATGATCAAGGGCGCGATGGAAGCAGGCGCAAAGGGTGCTGCTGTCGGTAGAAATGCGTTTCAGGCGAACGATCCGACACTGATGACGCGAGCGATCGCAGCGATCGTACACGATGGCGTCGATGTCGATAAAGCGCTGGAGGTTCTTGTTTAGACTTGCATAGACGTAGCAGTGCCTATACCTGCCACGCCGGCGTTTCCGGAGGCACTATAGTGGTGCTGTCCACCCACCTGACATCGGGTACGTGATCGATGAAGACCGTATCGACAGGCAATCGTTCACATAGACGCTTCATCGCAGGAATTTCGGTTGCGTAATGCGTGGCATCGATGAGTGCCAGATTATGCGCCTTCCTGATCGCGTCGTGCCGGATCTCCCCTGACAGCAGGAGATCCGCGCCGCCAACGATTGCGGTATTCACAAACTCACCGGATAGACCGCTGCCGCCGATGACCATCACGGTCTCGATGTTGCGCTCACCTAACCATCTGACCGGGACGTTTAACTGCCGCGCAGCAAACTCTGCAAATTCAGATGTTGTCGAGTATCCGGTTCTTCCGATGCGACCCGGTTCCAGTTCCTCGACATCCTCCAGTTCGAGCACTTCCGCAAGCACATCGTTGACGCCGCCCGGTGCCCGGTCATAGTTCGTGTGCATCACATATATCGAGATCTCACTCTCAAGAGCGATCTTTAACGAGTCTGA
>JAUWCK010000156.1 GCA_030609345.1 Methanosarcinales archaeon
GGAAGCCGACGTTGTCTGTGTGACGGAAGGCAGCATTCACACCACCGTTAGTCCGAACCTCCGGTCTTGGAATATAGCAGGGAGTTCTGGGACATTGCGAGGTGATGTGAGTCCAGCGGGGTCTAAGACCGTAGCATGGTGTCAACGGCTTCGCTACGCTTCGCATTACCGTTGAAGCAGGGTAACTCCTGTGGAGGGAAGGGGCTGACAGTTGAACCGTTGGGACAGGGACACATCTTCCGCACTCAGATGCGGGTTAAGGGTGGTAACAAAACTGTACTCACAACCTATCCGGAAACGGACGGGGAGGTTCTTCAGAAGCCGGATGAGGGAAATCTTCACGTCCGGTTCTGTGAGGGGGCTCATAGTAACCTTGGGGCTATTACCTCAAAAAAAGGGGCGCTATGGGCTCTACTCGACATTCTGGATTTTTACTGTGGTATCCAGTCTCTGATTGGTGGTATGTGGTGTGTGGTACGAGGGGTGTGGTGTGTGTGGCTGATGTTCCGGCAGGAACACGGGTTGGTGTCGGGCGCCACGTAATTTCCGATCGAGATGTCCCGATCAACTATTTTTATTTGACTTTATCGCATTTAAGCCCGAAATGTATTTATACCGGTTTCGTAAACGCTATAGTACGCTCATGCTGTGATGATGGTACACAACCACAACCGAGGGACTCATAATGAAAAGAACCGCAATATTAATGGTTGCAATTCTGTTTTGCAGCGCAATCGCACTTGGATGCATCGAAGAGGCGCAGGAGCATGCTACAACGACTGATGGAACCTCCGGGGAACTTACGCACCCGGTGACAGAAGAATCACATTCACTCCTTGTCTACTGCGGTGCAGGGATGAGAAAGCCAATGGATGAGATCGGATCGCTCTTCGAGGAAGAACACGGCGTTTCTGTAAACTACAACTATGCAGGCTCAAACACGCTCCTCGCCCAGATGGAACTGACGCAGAAGGGAGATGTCTACATGCCCGGAGCGACATACTACTTCGATCTTGCGAGGGAGAAAGGACTCACCGATTATGAGCAACTCATCGCATACCATGTGCCAGTAATAGCGGTACCAAAAGGAAATCCTGCGGGCATAACATCTCTTGCCGATCTTGCGAAGCCCGGAGTTACGGTTATACTTGGGGACCCGAAGGCAGCAGCCATCGGCAAACTTGGGAATGCGATACTCGAGAAGAACGGGCTCTATGATGCTGTGGAGAAGAACGTAATCGCCCGCGGCGCGACCGTGAACGAACTGATCGTCTACACGTCCATGAAACAGGCGGACGCATCGATAATCTGGGCGGATCTGGTCGTGAACAGTGAAAAGATGGAGATCGTGGAGGTGCCCTATGAGCAGAACATCATAAAGATCGTTCCAATCGGAACGCTCACGTCTTCCGAACAGAAGGATACCGCAAGGAAGTTCGTGGGTTTTGTTGCGTCTCCCGTGGGAAAAGCAATCTTTGAGAAATACGGTTTTACAGCATACCCAAACGAAAAATACGAGGGCGAGCAGTAATGGCAAATATAACATACTCCCCGATTGGGGTCATACATTCGCGATTCACTGATCATGAGGATACGCCGATTCAGGGCATCTTCGCAGATGGCGCGAAAGGCGAGGTTGAGGTGTTTCCGGAATATGCTGACGGACTCAGGGATATCGATGGGTTCTCTCATCTGATCCCCCTCTACCATTTTCATCTTGCGAACGGTTACTCGTTGATCTCAAAACCATTTATAGGAGGAGTTGAGAAAGGAATCTTCTCGATACGGCATCCGAATCGACCGAATCCGATCGGAATCTCTATTGTCAGACTGAAGCACGTCAGGGGGAATATACTGGAGATTTGCGATGTTGATATCATAGATGGGACGCCGCTTCTGGATATCAAGCCTTTCGTACATCAGTTTGACCACAGAGCCGACATACAGAGCGGGTGGGTGGATGACCAGCACATCGATGAGGTTAGGGACAAAACCCCGCGGAGCTTGAGGGATTCATAAGTACATGTCAATCAACGAATCGGCGTTCAAGATTCTCACGATTTCAGTTGCACTACTCCTGACCACATTCATCCTATCGCTGGTTGTCTGCATCGTCACACATACAAGCCCGCAGAGCTTACTTGCGAGCATCGCATCCGACGAGATCAGGTTTGCGATAAAATTGAGCTTGCTCACATCCGCAGTATCTACCTTGATGTGTGTCGCAGTCTCGATACCGGCAGCATACGCGCTTGCACGCTACAATTTTTTCGGAAAGACGCTTATCAACACGATAGTGGATCTGCCGCTTGCGCTGCCGCCGCTTGTGGCTGGAGTTGGGCTCCTGCTCCTCTTTGGGACGACCTCCTTTGGAGCGTGGCTTTCCGGGTTCGGACTGAAATTCGTGTTGACGCCGTTCGGGATCGTAATCGCACAGTTCGCTGTGAATATTTCGTTTATGCTGCGGATTATGCGTTCGACGTTTGAAGGGATCAGTCCGAGATACGAATACGTTGCCCAGACGCTTGGCTGCAATCCGATGCAGGCATTCCTGCAGACAACACTTCCCATGTCAAAGAACGGGCTTATGGCTGGAGGGATCATAACATGGTCCAAAGGGATCGGGGAGTTCGGAGCAGCCCTGATGCTCGCTGGCGCAACACGGATGAAGACCGAGACCCTGCCGATATCGCTGTACCTGAATATGTCCTGCGGAGACCTTGATCTTGCAATAGCCGCTGCAACCATCCTGATTGTCATATCGATTGTGTCGTTGTATATCTTTGAACAGCGCGGCGGTGTTACTCATCTGTACTGACGATTTTGTGAAAAGTTTGCGAGTAGTATCAAAACAATATCAAGAGGCACAATATCCGTACCGGACAGCGATTGCACAATCCTTAACACTTCGCATTACCATATAAGATGCAGTAATATGATATACAATATCTACAGCAAAAGAAAGGGTTTCGAGATATTGTGCCCCTTGGGCTCGTATCCACTATTTTTGAGAAAAAACAAGAACGATAAAGAAGAGATGATCAAGTCTCTATCCGAAGAAGGCACCAAGCATAAAACAAGTTCACTGTACGTACACATTCCGTTCTGCGACTCATTGTGTAATTTTTGCTGCTTCTATCGAGGTTTATTGGAGGAAACACAGGCTAACAGGTATCTGGACGCGCTCAAGAAGGAGATCGTGAGGTATTCTGATACCAACTACATCAAGTCCAGCTCCTTTGCATCGATCTACATCGGGGGCGGAACTCCGACTTCACTCCGAACGGAACAACTAACAGACCTCTTAGCACTCTTAAAGGAGCGATTCAAGATCAGAAGTGATGCGGAAATCACTGTGGAAACAACCACGCACAACGCTGAAGGGGGTAAACTGGAAGCGCTCTACGAAAATGGTGTTAATAGGCTGAGTTTTGGCGTACAGACATTCAAAGACTCCATACGGAATATTCTCACACTAACAGACACGAGATCAGAAGTTATCTCTGTGATCCGTGCCGCACAGGAGATTGGGTTCGAGAACATCGATATCGATCTGATGTACAACCTCCCGGGGCAGAGCATGGACGATTGGAAGATGGATTTACGTCAGGCAGCGGAACTGGAACTTGAGAGCATCAGTCCGAATCCATTATTTGTTGCCAGAGGAACCGCGTTTGCAAAGCAGATCGCGGCAGGCGAGATACCCCCGATATCCGGTGATCAGACCGAGATTGATATGTATCTCCTTGCGATTAATGAGCTGGAAAACGCGGGATATCGGCAGCAGAATCTTGTTCACTTCGTATTGCCAGAGAAAGAACATCTTTACGCGAG
>JAUWCK010000143.1 GCA_030609345.1 Methanosarcinales archaeon
GCTAATCGCGGATTACGCAGGTCTTGCAAGTCTGCATACGCCATCCACGCGCGTGGAGGCTGCATGTGCATCAGGCGGGCTTGCGCTTCGAATGGGCGTGCTTGCGATCGCATCAGGACATGCTGATATCGTGGTTGCGGCAGGTGTTGAGAAGATGACCGATGTCAGCGCACAGGCTGCGACCGACATGCTCACGGCAGCCGCTGATCGAGAGTGGGAGGGCTTTGCAGGCGCCACGTTCCCCGGACTCTATGCGATGATCGCACGCAGGCATATCCATGAATATGGGACCACGCCAGAGCAACTCGCAAGCGTGGCTGTGAAGAACCATCACCACGCAACGATGAACCCGAAAGCGCAGTTCCGAAATGAGCTAACGGTCGAGGCGGTACTGCGATCGACGATGATAGCGGATCCGCTGCACATACTCGACTGCTCGCCGCTCACGGACGGCTCTGCCACTGTGGTGCTTGCGCCAGCAGAGACCGCAAGAAAGTACACAGACACCCCTATCTTCATCAAAGCGAGCGCACAGGCGTCCGATACCATAACCCTGCACGACCGCGCAGATATTACCACGCTCGCTGCAACCGTGTCTGCCGCATCCCGCGCATACAAGATGGCAGGAATGACACCCGCGGACATCGATTTTGTGGAAGTGCACGACTGCTTCACGATAGCAGAGATATGCGCGATCGAGGATCTTGGATTCTTTGAGAAGGGAACCGGCGGGAAGGTGACCGAGGAAGGTATCACAGCGCTCGACGGCGATCTGCCAGTGAACCCGTCAGGCGGTCTCAAAGCCTGCGGGCATCCGGTAGGCGCGACAGGGATCAAGCAGGTTGTCGAGATTACGCAGCAACTGAGGGGCGAAGCAGGGAAGCGGCAGGTCACCGGCGAGGTCGGGATGGCGCACAATGTCGGAGGATCAGGCGGGACTGCTGTGGTACACATTCTTACGAGGTGAGTGGGGGCGCGGGGCGGGTTGGCGGGTAGGATTTTTGTGTTCTGCGAAAGCCCCGGGCTTTCAGTAACATTTATATATACTCATACAAAACATTCAATTGGATGGTTCACCTCTGAATAAAACATAGAAGGGGTATGGATGCATAAGCAAAGAGATATCTTGATTGAACGGCTCGAAGAGAAGGTGAAGGCTAGAGATCATACGATCGCAGAGATGGCTAAATCGCCGTCTGTGGCGGGAGATCGGATTGCTGCACTCGAGATGACGGTGAAAGAGTTAAAAGACGGTATGGCTGGAATACTGGATGAATTGCTCTATCAGAAATCCCTGATCGACGAGATGCAGCAGAAAGAAGCGCCCGATCCGGAAGAAGCGGAAGAGATCGAATCTACCGAGTACATCATAGCGGAGAACACCCCGGAAACGTACCATGGACGCGGGAGGAAGGACGATATTATCGTTGTCTGCTAAACCGATGACTGATTGCACATGCACATCAAGGAAATAGAGTTCGATAATTTCAAATCGTTCGGAAAAAAGGCGAAGATCCCATTTTTCAACGATTTCACCGCCATATCCGGACCGAACGGTAGCGGGAAATCAAACATAGTGGACGGCATCATCTTCGCGCTCGGTTTATCCGGTTCGAGGACGATGCGGGCAGAGAAACTGACCGACCTCATATTCAACGGGAATGGAACTATGAAGGCGAAGGCGAGGGGGACTGGAAATGGAAATGGAAACGGCAGAGGTGGCAAAGGTACCAGCGGCACAGGCGTTACCAAATCCGCCATGGTAACGATCAGGTTCGATAACAGCGACCGGAGTTTCCCTCTTAACGAGGATACAATCGAGATCACCCGCAGGATCAGGCAGACAAATAGCGGGTATTACAGTTACTACTACTTCAATGACCGCGCATGTACGCTCACCGAGATACATGCGAACCTCGCCAAGGCAGGGATACGACCAGAGGGCTGCAATGTGGTCATGCAGGGCGATGTTACCAGGATCACGGAGATGACTCCCACTAATCGGAGGAAACTCATCGATGAGATCGCAGGTGTTGCGGAGTTTGATGAGAAGAAGGAGCAGGCGTACAGCGAACTGGATACTGTGCGCGAACAGATCGAACGGATCGAGATCATCCTCTCGGAGGTCATGCAGCAGCGGAAAAAACTGAAGAGAGAGCGCGATCAGGCGATGAAGTACCAGTCCTTAAAGGACGAGAGAAAACGATACGAGGCGTTCACGATCCTTGCAAAACTTAAGAATGCGACAAACGAGCAGGAGTCGGTGTCAAAAGAGATACGCAGCAAAGAGGATCTAGAAAACGAGTTATTATCGGATCTGGACGGGAAAAAGATTGAGCTTTCCGGGATAGAATCCGTTTTAAAGGAGTTAAGTGAGAAGATCGCGCATAAAGGGGAGGATGAGCAGATCCGGATAAAGAAGGAGATCGAACAGATCAGGGGGGATATCTCCAGATCGGTGGACTCGATTGAACTGCTCGAACACGAGATCCAGAATATCAAGAAAGAACGGCAGCGGTTGTTTATCGAGATCGATACCAGTAACAATCTGCTCTCGGAAGTCGAAGAGAAGATCAGCGACGAGCATCTGCGAAAAGAGAGTGTTCTGGCAGAGGTTGAGGCGAACGAGTCTGAACTGATGCTGATCCGCAGCAAAATCAGCGAAGTGGATGCGAAGTATGCAGAGACCCGGGATCGGCTGGATGGGGTGCGGAAGAAGGTAGAGACCGCAAAATCTGCCAAGAACGAACTCCAGCGGGAGCAGGATCGGCTTCTGGATGCTATCCGGCGCAAGAACGGAGAGGAAGGGGAGATACAGTCCGAGATTGTGGATGCAGAGAAGAGCATTACATCGGTCGATGCCGACACAGAGGATCTGAAAAAGGAGATCAGCAAGTGCACAGAAAACATAACAACCCTGATTGGCGACCGGAGCGATCTCGAACGAAACGGATCGAAGTTAAAGCCGGAACTTGAGGAGGTCGAGAAGCATCTTGGTGAGGTGTATCAGGAGTATGCCAGAGCAGAAGCCCGCGTCAAGGCTGCTGAGGATCTGCGGTATCCTCATGCCGTGAAAACGATATTAAACGCGAAAGATGCGAGAGAACTGCCAGGGATCTACGGCACGATCGCATCGCTCGGCAGGGTCGAGCAGAGATACGCGGTCTCGCTTGAGATCGCTGCCGGTGCCCGGATGCAGAATATCGTGGTGGACAGCGATGCGACAGCTTCTCATGCGATTAACTTCCTGAAGCGAAAATCCGCAGGGAGGGCGACGTTTCTGCCGCTAAACAAACTGAGATCCAATTTTTCGTACGGAAACCTCCCTGATAACGACGGAGTCATCGATTATGCTATAAATCTGGTTGATTTCGATCCGAAACTCGAAAAAGCATTCAGATACGTATTCCGGGACATGGTGGTGGTCGATACACTTGGTACCGCGAGGGAACTGATTGGCAACCACAACATGGTCACGCTCGACGGGGAACTGCTCACAAAAGCAGGCGCCATGACCGGAGGGTCGAGGGCAGATCGTGGCTCGCATTTTGCAGCAATGGAGCAGGAAAAACTCGTAAAACTTGCAGAAGATATCACAGAATACGATTCACGCAGAAAGAGTCTCGTCGAGAGGGCAGATTCGATCGATAAACATGTCTCAGCCATAAACAGCGAGATAAATGAATTCGAGAAGGATATCGCAAAGAAACAGCTTCAGATCGAGGAGGTCGCGGGAAGGAGCGAGAGACTGACTGCAACCATCCGGAATAAGAAGCAGGCACTCGAAGATATCAAGGTGGAGCGGGAAGGGATGCGCAATCAGATGGGCGAGATCGAAGGAAAGATCGCATCCGAAGCAGATCAGATACGTGAACTCAGCAACCACATCACAGAACTGGAGCATGAACTTGCAGACTCAGAGATACCGGACCTCAACACCCAATCCGACAGAATAACATCCGAGATAAATAGACTGCGGGAAAGAATACGTGACATCGAGACAAATATAAAATCACTGCTCCTTGAGACTGAAAATACAAAAACAAAACTTGAGACCGGTAACAACCGCATAAAAGAACTCGAAGAAAGGAAAAACGATCACCGATCAAAGATTACGCAGTACAA
>JAUWCK010000060.1 GCA_030609345.1 Methanosarcinales archaeon
TGGATATGATCTCGACAAGGTCAAGTATTCCTTCGAAACGTGGGACGGTGAATGGATCAGCGATCCATACCTCGAGATCAACAGCACCCTCGAATTTGCGAAGGTTCAACACAATCTCGGAAATATCGACACAGTGCTTACCGCGGAGGATCTCTTCGATACAAGGTTCTACGATGAGGTGACAGGGGAGTAATCCCCTTTTTGTTTCTTTTTTGCGCTATCGAATATATCTGGCACTGCTCTCATCATAGTTGATGGGCATAACTTGAACCTCGCTAATTCAGTCCACGTCCGGATAATTAGCCATGCCATCAGCTACTGTAAAAAGTGAACAGGTACAACGTTTCGATGCCCCAGCTATCGATCCCCGGTCTTCACCAGTTCGAGACGCTGCCCTTTGACTACCAGCTTGTCCGACCGCCTTGCAATGCTTCTTATGAATGTCGAACTCAGGTCAAAGACTCTGGACAGTCCTGCCATTGAGCGGTTGCCCTTGGAAACCTCCTCCTCGATCGACTCGATCATATCAGCAAGTTCTCCATCGCTCTTGAATGTGATCATTATCAGGTCGCTTATATCCTTGATCGAACACTGGAAATTTGCATGTAACTTCGAATACGATACCGTATATTCCTTGTCCGGGGTTTTCCCGGGTTCTGGCATCCTCCACTGGCTCTCGATCAGCCCGCTCTTCCGCAGGATCGCGAGACTCGGCTTGACGTCTGCGCCGATGCACTCTGCAAGTTCCTGCTCGGTTGCCCACCCCTCTGACAACTCATCAAAGACGCTTTTATGTACGCTTGAGCCGAATGTCCGCAGCAATGGTACCAGATCGGAAGGGTCGTTTACGAGTTTTGTCCGTTTCCCCATCTGTGTCGTCATGGTGCACTATGTCCTTTCCAGATTGTCCAGAAACGCCTTTGCATCGGTCTCATCGCCATGCACAAAAATAAGTCTCATCTCATTGTTCAGTTCAATCACCATCTTATCAAAGAATTTCCTTTTGGCGTGAACCCTAATATCATTTTCGGTGTACATGCGTGCATCGTTACTGTAGTACAGATCGTGCCCGTCTTCGATACGGATGACCTTAAATCCCATCTTTGCAAGAGTATCGGTGACCGATTCTACTGAGACCCCATCCTCATACTGTCTTATGATCATGTATCCTTAGTATATCGGCTCAAGATCTTCGATATGAGAAAACGCGCTGTCGAGTTGGCTTTTTGACTTGTCCTGTCTCCCCTTCTCGAACCGAATTGCCTCTGCCGCAACGGCATACAATTTTTCAAGTTCCGGGACTGAGTTTAGCGTAAATAACGATAAAACTCTTGGTCTGCCCTTCTGGATGAGAACTCCTTTGAAGACCTGCCCAACCTCAGCGGACAGTTCTTCTATGGTCTTGGTGATCAGATCAAGATCAAGATATTTCTTGTCGCCTTTGATGATCAGCATCGCACGCGCACCTTCCTTGTAGACGTTTGTCGGGAATAGAAGTCCGCTCGGCTTGAAACTTCCGAGAATCGCTGATTTGATTGTACTGTCCTTGGATGCCTCGTAAAATCCCATGGTTCCGATACCGATCCCACCGTTCATCACGGTCTTGAGATCGCCAAGGTCGGTGACCATCAGCATCTCGCTGTTGAGCGCCTCTATAAGGAAGAGTAACCGCCGCGCGGTCGTGGTGTTGATCTTGTCGTAAGCGGATTTAATGTCGCCTGCGTACTTCTTCAGATATTGGTTATCCACGAGCAGCACACCTGCAGGTTCCACCTCTACGAGGTCTTTCAGGCAGAAAGCAGCGTTCTGCAGGAAGATAGATCCTTCTTCCCTGAATGGAAGTACTGCAATGCAGATTACCGGAGCATTGGTATATGTTTCTTTCAGTTCGCGTACGAGAAGTGGTGCAAATGATGAGCCGCTCCCGCCGGCAGCAGATGTGATGATGAAAATAAGGTCAAACGTCCCTCTTCTATCGATCTCGCTCATGATTAGCTCCTTATTCTCCTCAAACACCTGTTTCCCGAGGCTTCGATTCGCGCCGACGCCGTGTAGATGCGGGACATGCAACCGGTCCTTCGCACGCGTATCCACAAGTCCTTTTAAGTCATTGATCGCTGTGTTGATCGCAATCGTCTTGACCGATGCCGGAAACTTCTGGCGTGTGTAGTATTTCGCAAATGCACCGCCGCGTCCAAACGCCTCACGATTCATCGCATCAAGTATCCGGTTTCCGCATTGCCCCAGTCCAAGAACTAATATGTTAAGCATGGTCACCTGTCTCTTTCAGTAAGAATATTCTCTGCGTCGCTTTATGATCCATAACAGTATTAAGAGTATCGGAATTGCCGCAATGATATATATATAATACTCTTCCAAACCCGACTTCTCTGCCCAGAACTCGAAAACGGCAGTTGCCTCCTCGTCTGCCCACATCACTTTCATCTCAACCACGTGTTTGCCTTCCTCGTCTGCGACCAGTATAACCTCGTACTCCTCGCTCTTATCTGGCTTGATCGATTCATATACCGGTTCCAACTCGCCGCCCTTCACCAATCGCACACCAGGAGGCAGATCGCCTTTGACGTAGACCTTTTCAGAAGTGGCGTTCCCGATATTCGTGATCGTAACAACCATCGGGACATCATCGCCGCAGGTTACGACGTAGTCGATCGGATCGATCGAGATCGTCAGTTCCGGCAGCAGCACTTCCTCGAGTATGATCTCGAGGACGCTGGATTGGGACAATACCGAATCCGAAACGCCTGACTCGCCTTTGTAGTTCAATACGGACGGCGGCATCTCGCGCGTCCCCGGCTGCGCATCCTCCCCGATCTTCAGATCATACTCGATCCTTTCAGTAGCTCCTGCTGCTATATCCTCGATTGTGGACGGGCAGCCATCCTTATACGTCTTCGCAATCGTGCCCTCGTCGAGCATAATATCCGTGGCAGTACCGTTTCCTGTGTTCTTGATCGTGAGCGTGACCTTGACGGTCTGACCGACCTCTGCCTTGTTCGGATCGATCGTTCTAGTGATGGTAAGTTTAGGGACGGTGACCGGTTCGGCGTCTACTTCGCCAGCATGTCGCTCGGTGACGTATAGCTTTTTCGAACTTTCTATCACAAACGAGGCTCCATTGGAGAAGACAGAATCGAGCGTGACCTCTATTGTCATACCGCTACCGCTTGTGTATTTGGTGGGAATATCCCCCCTATACAGTGTCTTTTTTGTACCAACGGAATCTTGATAACTGTAAAAATGGACTTGTGCAGACCAACCCATGTCCGCACCAATATCGAGCAGCTCGATGTAGATGTCATTATTCAGTACTACGTATTCATTTACTCCTATGGTGATGTTGGTGGTCTCTGCACCAGCAGCAGTCATCGGAAACAGTAGCATGAGAAGGACCGCAGCCACCACAACCATCAAAACTCTACAACCGTTCATCGATACCAGCCTCTGTGGGTATATGTTTTAAACTTTGCGAACCACTGCACCTGAATCACGCGTATCTTCTCCTGAGCAGGTACACAGCAGCAACTATGGTTAGCACCCAGTACCCGCCCGGACCGGTAGTCTCCGCGGTCTCTTCGTCCACAGTCTCTCTTATCTCGTCAGTTCCCTGTTCCGCAGTCCGGTTGCCCTGACCTGCAAACGACCGCGCAGTTCTCGCAACCATCTTTGCGTATCCGTAATCGACGATCCGGTCGGTATCTGATGATGCGAGTATTTCTGCGTGCTCATAAGCGCTCGTGGCAAGAATCGGCTCTGCCCCGCCCCTCTTTGCAGCGAGGATGGCTGACATCGCATCCCTCTCGCTCTTGTTCACCTTCTCATCGATATCAGCGATGCCTATGAGTTCGATCGCGGTTCCCGCTATCACCATCGCGTGCAACGAATCGTAGATCGCGCCGGCATAGTATCCTGTGTAAAGTTCCTTTCTGGCGCGGGATAGGTCATCTGTCGCATCCGGGATCCATGATCGGTCTCTTCCAGCCTCGCTGGATAGCATCTCGGCATAAGCAAGTATCGACGCGGATTGGCTGTAGTACCTGCCTGCACGATCCTTGAGCAGATCCTTTGGAATCTCCGCACCTCCGCCGACGCATGAGAGCGTTGCCCACCACTTCGCTGACCGTGCCCGCTCCATCGCAAACGCCAGCAGGTATATCGCATCGTCCGCGCTCTCTGCACGACTTGCCCATTCCAATCGCTCTTTCGCTATCGTAAGTCTCGATTCTGCCGCACCTATCCCCTCTAAAACCCCGTTTTCTGATCTCGCTTCCGAAACGGCGAGTTCGGCGTCTGCTATCTCGTCATCGACGCAGACTGTGAGATTGGAGAGATACTCGTCCTTGTCACCGGAGTCGAGATACAGAGAGTGCCATCCGATGCGCCGAATCTTGATCATCGTACTGAAACTCCGGCTCATGGACGCATAGTAGTTTCCTGTGTCATAATCGTCCTGTGCATCCTCGATCGTCTGAATCTGGCTTATCAGTGCATCCTCGAGACGTGAATCCACGATCGCATCGGTCTCATTGTACTGCGCTCTCGTCTCGTCCAGCAATGCAAGAGCAAGCGGCTGCATCGCATCTAAGTATTCCTGTGTCTGCACTTCGCCAGTCAGTATTATCCTGGGAATCTCGTTACCAGTGTATGCATAAACTGCGTCTCTTATGTCGTCGATCTCCCTGACCTCGACCCCCTGCTCCGCTCCGAGTTCGATCACGTTTGTGGTGACCAGTTCATCGCTGATCGTGACAAAAGGATCATCGTGTTCGATGACCTGCACGATTTCCGTGATATTTCCCTGTCCCGGCGGTATCAGGAATGTGTGTGCGCCGTGC
This sequence comes from Methanosarcinales archaeon, assembly GCA_030609345.1. The sequence goes on from JAUWCK010000060.1 coordinate 4,857, forward strand.
CTCACGGATACGTTTAGTTTTGCAGGGATTCCCCCGACCGCACCGATCGATCCGTCCGGATTGATCATACCGGTCATAACGACCCCCCGGTCAACAGTCCAGTTCTCAAGCGCTGCAACCGTAGCGACGGTCATTGCCGCGCCTGCTGAGGGTCCGCCGATCACTGGCGAGTCTGCCTGTATCACGTAAAAGAAGTCGTGGACTTCGGGATCGGTGCCTGTGATGTCACACGCCACCATCGATGACAATCTGGCAGACCCCTGCATATCGACCTGCGCAAACGGCTCGGTGTCGACGAAGACATGTCCTGTGCCGTCTGCCACCCAGACCGTAAGATTCGTAAGCACGCCGATCTCTTCGTTTGCATATACTGCAGGAAGCATGACCGATACCGGCGCAGCCGATGTGTAGGGGGTACATGACAGGAGGATTGGAAGTATCAGAAGTATCAGGATCAGGCGCTTCTTTTCCATCAGGAGTTTATCTATTGCTACCGATATAAAGATTGCTTTTTGGGGGCGGGGTTGCCCCGAATCAGTTTTATTTATATGTCCTCCCTGATATTTATAATGGTTTACGTCCCCGATTCTTATATGTGGTTTCATGTTACTATATGAAAGCACCAGACCGCAATACGGACGATCATCCCATGAACATCAAAGACACATTCACTGAACTGAAAACCCGAAACGAGGGTGCGCTCATCGCATACATCTGCGCGGGCGACCCGACACCAGACGACACAGTGGCGATCGTGCACGCACTGGTACGCGGCGGCGCGGACGTGATCGAACTGGGACTCCCGTTCTCAGACCCGATCGCTGACGGTCCGACGATTCAGGCATCGATCGAACGGGCGCTTGATGCTGGCATGAACCCTGACATATTCTTCGATCTTGTCAGATCGCTTGACGTTTCTGTTCCGCTTGTGGTGATGACCTACTACAACCTCATATTCAAGCGCGGGCTCGAACGATTCGTACGCGACTGTGTAAAGAGCGGGATATCCGGTATCATCGTTCCTGATCTTCCGGTCGAGGAGTCGGAGGATCTCGCCACGCAGTGCATGGCGCACGGGGTTGATCTCATCTTCCTGATCGCGCCGACCACGTACCCGGAACGGATGGAGAGAATCGCGGACAGAGGTTCCGGTTTCATCTATCTCGTTGCAAGAACCGGTGTCACCGGTGCAAGGGATGACGTCGCAGCATCGACGCTCTCCTTAATCGATCTCGTGCGCGGCACAACCCGGACAACGACGCCGCTTGCAGTCGGATTCGGCATATCGACGCCGGATCAGGCATCCGCCATCATAGAAGCGGGTGCAGACGGCGTGATCGTCGGTTCTGCGTTCGTGAACATCATCGCAGACCGCACAAACGTACCCGAACGCATCGAAGAACTTACACGGGAACTGAAATCCGCTGTGATATGATATCTGATATCACGGCGTTGTCGGTGGATTTACCTCTTCATCCACATATCCCACCGTCTCAATCTCGATCTTAATGCCTTCCGAATCCACAGAGATTGGGGGATTCGGGTTCATCACGGTTCCGCCGCCTTTTGAGACGAGTAACCCCTCATGTACCAGCTGGTCGGCGGTCTGCGCAATCTCTTTATCATCGATCTCCCCAAAGACGTTCTTGAACAGATCGATGATGTCAAGTATCTGGACGCCGCTTAATCCTCTGGGTTTCATGTATTCGGCATACGCATCGTTGTCTGCAAGCACATTGACAACGAACATAACCCTGCACCTGTTCTCAAAGAAGAGATCATCTTCGCTCAGTTCCATTATTCCCCCATTCGATCACTATGATTTCCGTTCGAGCAGTTCAGCGAATGCGAGTGTGCCGGAGATGCTCTTGATTTTTATTTTTACGATCTCACCTTTGATCGTCTTCGGGACGTAGATGGTATATTTGTCGATCT
>JAUWCK010000048.1 GCA_030609345.1 Methanosarcinales archaeon
ACGGATATCCCTATTCCTGCGCTCATCTGGTTTGCTGTGCGGAACCAGCGTGAAGATATCGATGCAATCGAAGCAGCGGTCTTTGCTGCCACACACATGCATGAGCATCGAGCATCGAGGCTCTATGGCGAGCTTCGCAGAACACTTCCCTGCGGCGTTCCTGAGAACATCCTGGTGGGGCTTAAGGATGCTTCGAAAACGAACGAAAAACTCCGGACAAAGTGCAATAGACTGGAGCGGAAGAGAGAGCAGCTAAAATCAGAGATCGAATCCGTTAGAGTGGATCGGTTAAGGATCAGCGCAGCACTGGAAGAAGAGAAGCGGTCGAACAGACAGTTGGTGAGTGATTTAGAGGGACTTGGTGGCGAAGATACACTCAGTCAAACCGAGAATCTGAAAAAGGAGATCGATTTCCTCACCGGAGAAGTGAAGCGGCTGACTGATGAACTGCTATCGCGAGATCGGAGCGATGATGTAAAATCCGGAGAGTTGATGGAGATCGAGCATCGTCCGGAACCCGATATCGTGGACGAAGTGGCGAGTGCCGACTTAAATGGGGTGAGGGTGGCTTATATCGGTGGCGTGGAATCGCTCATGCCGTATTACAGGGATGCGATCGAATCCGTTGGCGGCACGTTCTGCTACCACTGCGGGCGGTGCATCCAGGGGAGAAAGGAGATAGAGACCATTGTGGATGGGATAGATATGGTATTCTGCCCTGTGGATATAAACAGCCACAATGCATGTAAATACGTCAAGAAAGCGTGTAAGATGAGAGACAAACCGTGTCATTTCCTTCGCAGCTCGAGTCTCAGTATGCTTATCCGGGAACTGGGGAATCATGCCGTGAAATGAAGGTTACCCCTTTTTCCGCATCCTTCGAATCTCTCGCAACCTTCGCACCGCCACCTCTCCCACAAAGATGATCATCGCAGCGAGCAGAAACGGCAGTCGCATATCCTCCGGCTCCTGAACAGTACGCGTGGATCGCTCCCTTAAATTGTCAAGCAGCGGATCGATCTCGTCCTCTTCATACACTGCCCCGCCAAACATATCGATCGTGTCCGCCAGGTCTTCAGAGAACCCGACATCCAGAAACTCGGCAGGATAGTTCACAGCGATCGAATATCCCGAGATATCCAGAAATCCGAGGGACTCTGTCTTAATCGAGGTCTGGTAGCGGTCTTTGTCGATCTGTGAGAGTTCAAGTTGCTTCCCATCAAGATTTATGCTCGGAACGGTGTCTGACCTGACACCGATGACCACAGGATCGCCGAGATGGACATCATCGCCAGAGATCACGATCTCATCGTTCCTTCTCGGATCCCCGACCGCCCAGTTAACCATCCTCGAGATCAGTTCAGCATTATCGCCGCTGTAGAGCGCACCGCTCCATCCTGCGCCGTCATCGGTGCTCAGGGAGACCCCATGTCCCATGCCAAGCCGCCATGCCGTGACGACGGGCTTACCCGTGCCTGTCGTAACAAGCGTCTGCGCGCCTGTCTTCGGGGTGACCTTGTTGTAGCCGGTGATCGAGCCAGAAAGCGCAAGATTCTTTGTGATGAAGTGGTTCGGATTCAAGATGCTGATCGAAAAGTCCCCTTTTGTCGTATCATCCGGCTCTTCCGGCTTCTCCCCAAAGATAATATTCAACCGCTCCGATTCAGCGGGTCTGTAATAGATTCCGCGGCCCTCTGATGCAAGGGATTTCATGAAATCTTCGTTTGTCGTATCGCCAACGCCTACAGCATACGTGGTGATGCCGGAATCAGCCATCGCCTTTGCAAGGTTAAGGCAGGTATCATCGCCGCTTGTCAGTTGTCCATCCGAGATGATGATCACACTCTTCGCGCCCACATACCCGTCCAGCATCGTGGAAGCGGCTCTCTGCGCAGTGTCCAGATGGGTGGTTCCACCATGTTTCAACCTCGTGATCTTATCTTCAAGCGTACTCTTGTACAGTCCTCTGGTCAACGGGGATACGGTGTATGCCCGTTGATTGAATGCTATCACACCGATATGGTCGTTTATGCTGATTCCGCGAAGTATATTGATTGCCAGCGCCTTTTCCATACTCAATGCGGTATCACCGCCATAATGCGTGCCGACACTTCCTGAAATATCGATTATGATCACCACGCCAACGTTTTTGCCTTCTCCCTCACTCTCCTTAGATCTTACAGGAAGCAGCGTCTCAAACTGCGAGTCATAGTACCCACCCAGGTCATACGCACGATCCCCGCCAACGACCACAAGCCCGCCGCCATTCTGCAGATACATCCTCAACTTACCGAGTTCCTCTTTGTTAAGATCGTTTACATGGGCATTATCAAGAACCACGGCAAGATAGTTCTCAAGATCAGCCGATGCCGCTGAACTGACGGTTGTTGTGTCGTACAGTTCGGCAAGCGTCTGGGATAACGGGGAGTTCCGCACCGCCACGAGAAGAATCTTTGGTTTCGGCACCACATAGACCGATTTGTAGAATACATTGTTATCCTGCCTCGCATCCTCGCTTTCAGGCACAATCTCCGCTTTTATGGTGTGCGAGCCTGTGTTTCGGAAGGTGTGCGGAATCGATACGGTCTTCTCCCGCTCGGTCTGGGTAACCGCGGTCTCCTTCACTCTTATGTCATCGATCGTGACCGAGAGCGTGTATCTCGCATCATCACCTGCCTGCCGCACTATAATTGTAAACGACTGCTCGCTATCCACGATCACGTCCTTGCTTCCGGTGATCTCGCCGCTCAGGTCGTTCTGCTCTGGCTCCTGCCGGATGGCGCAGACCGTGGTATTAATAGTTGTTGCGAATGCGATGGTATCAGCCAGATCGAGCCCGTAATTGTTGTTGCCATCGGTCACGAGCAGGACGTTGTCGTTCCCTTGCGCAAACTCGGTGATAGCATCCCCGATCGCTGACCGAACACCTGCGATCTGGTGGATGCTTGTCGGGGTGCGGCTCTGGAGCCGGTCATAGACGCGCGCCCCTGTATCGTTATCAAAGAGCGCCATACTGCCCGTGTGATCGTCGATTATGATGACACTCGGGGTTTCATCAAAGACGGTTCGCGACGCCAGATCGTAAGGGGACGCAAGCGCTACGATCAACAGCAGGAACACAACAGTCCTGGCGATCAGGATCCCTTTTTTGTGCCCCTTCCGGATGAGGTATGCTGCTGCCACGAGCACAGGGATCGCGAGCAGGAGGAGATACGGATGTGCCAGAAACATGGATGTATATTGGGGTGGATGGGATGTAAAGGTTCTTTCCCTTCAATCGACGTCCACCCAGCGGTGGAGCGATCGATACGGCTCCCCGGTCTCGTCAGATTCGTTATGATCTTGATCCCGGTACAGCAAGAACTCTACCTTCTGATCTTCCCCATTCTTAGTCGCCTCGAAGAAGAAAGGCTGCTCCCATGTCTCGTTGTGCTCAAGACACAGCTCCTCTTCGCCTATAACCGTCTCGTTAAGTTTCACTTCCAGCGAGTACGTTATGCTGGCGTATTCATGATTTACAACACCGATTATGACCTCTCCCTCCTCTCCAATCGTCAGATCCGTTGGATAATCGTCCGCCATCCCGCCTTTGCCGAGGATATAGAATTCCGTGAACTTCTCGCCCTGCTTCGGCGTCACTATCACATAGACGGTCATGGCTATTGCAAGAATGATTGCGATAATGAGGACGATCGATAATATCCTGTCGATGTCCATACCTCTCGATTCTGACATGTTGCAGGTAATCTTCTTATCCGGTTCATATATCAGTTCTGCTGCCCGGGTCCGGGTGGACGACCAATCAGTTCCCTGCCACCGTCGTCGCAGTATCCTTCCGACCTATCGCACGCCTGACATGACCGATGGCATCTTCCAGTTCAGCATGTCCACATGCCGCAAGCATATCGATGATCCTTCGCGTTGCCGCACGCTTCCGTTCGTGCTCCCGCACCTGATAGACCCGGATTGCACGGAGGAGGTCGATCTTCCGAAACTCTGGCCAGAACGGCGCACAGAAGTATGCTGCGCACTCGCTCCCGTTCGCCTGCCACGGAAGAAAGTTCGAGGTGCGGATATCGCCACCCGTGCGTATGATCAGATCGACATCAGGGATCAGAGTCCCATTCGTGTAGAGGTGCCCGGAGATTGTCGATTCGACGATATCGTCCGCATGTAGTTCGCCGGACCGCACCTTGCGAGCCATGTCGCGCACCGCATCGAGAATCTCACGCTGCCCGCCGTAAGCAGTAGCGATGTTGAGATACATCCCCTCATAACCGCGGGTTGCATCCTCTGCACGCCTTATAGCGTCCCGCAGATCGCTGGGCAGCAGATGCACCTCGCCGATTGCAGAGACCCGCATCCGTCTCTCGTGTGTGCGCGGATCCTGGATCAGTTCATCGAGTTTTCTGATGATGAGATCGAAGATCGTGGCACGCTCATCACTGGTGCGTGAGAAGTTCTCGGTCGAGAATGCATAGATCGTTGCCTGTTTCACGCCGAGTTCCCAGCACCAGTCAAGAAACCACTCTGTCGTCTTGGCGCCATACGTATGCCCCAGATTGCGCACGATGCCGAGTCTATCAGCGTATCTGCGGTTCCCGTCCATGATAACAGCGATATGGCGCGGTATACGATGTTTTCTGATCTCGCCTGTCAGCAGACGTTCATAACCGCGGTATATAATATTGTCGAAGAACATGCCATCCACCTCCATCAGACTCGGGCGAGGGGACTCCGGGCTTCAGTCCAGAGAGGAACTGCCCGCACCTCCTGAATGATTCCTCTTGCTCGTTCGATCAGTTCCAACTTCTTGCAGTTGACGTCTCCACCAATCTTATTGCCGTCCAGATCGCGGATATCGAAGTATCCGCGGCTTCTTAATCCGTGTATGAAACTCTCTTTGTTGTCGTATAACACTTTATCATACCTCTTGAATCCTTTAACTTCTTTCACAGTATTTCGTTTTAACTTTCCTCCTTTGAGGAGGTTAGCTTTGAATAATGATCGGTTCTGCCGTCGAACCTGCTTACCGATGACTATGCTATCTGATCGCGTCTGCCCGTTCCCACCCGCGATCACAAAAGCATCTGTCGCGTGGGATTTCGGCAGACCAAGATTGATGCGGTCATGTTTTGTGATATAACCGTATGTGCTGTCGCATTTGAGCTGATCAACAATTCTGTGCCGCACAATATTCATGAACGCTGTTGCTTTCAGTGTCTTTTCGGCTTTAGCCTGTATTCTCGGATAGCCGAACTCTTCAGCTGTCTGGTTGCCTTTACTCTGATTGCACTCGTGGCAGGCTATGGTTAGGTTCGAGACTCTATCCGAGCCACCTCTGGATTTAGGCACGATGTGCTCTATCTCCAGCGGTACGTCTTTTTTGCCACAGTAAGCGCATTTACGGTTGAATTTCTGTAATAGGTATTCTCTGACCTTGTATCCCTGCAATTCACCTTGTTGGTACTCGACGCCAGAGATTTCAGGGTTCCGCATCTTCTGGGTGTCGAAGGATGCGACCTCGATGATGATTCGCGTGATCGGTAGTATCTTCTTCAGTTTTTCGATGAGCTTGATATGGCTGTCGAGCTTGTGCAGGATGCTTGGTGCAAGCCAGCCTTTCGTGCCGCGATTATCGAACCGTGGTTCTCTGTGCCACTTGCGGCTTCTTCGCATGCGTCTGTACGCGGCTCGCTTTTCGAGGAGTTGTTTGATGTTGGATCGCAGGGTTAACTCGCCCGCGATCAACTCTCTGTCGCCAGACACAGCACTGAAGCCGACTGTGGCGTATCCCGCGTCTACGCCGAGGGTAATGTCCTGTTTGTAGCCGCTCGAACCGTATAACATTTGTATTGTGAATGGGGTTCGTTTAACGACTGTTGCCTGTCCGCTATTCAGTAGATGCCTCGCTTTGGCTGATGACGTCGGCATAAGGGGGTTTCCATGTTTATTCAGTACAAACACTAACATAAAGTGTTCCTCCTGTTTCCAAGTAAGTGCTCCTCGGAGTTGTTGGAAAGAGTTTTTAAACTCGCCACACAGTCCTTACCCCTCGGGACTTTTAATGACGGGTCACAGTTGCACCGAACTGGAGCAGCATTCGGTGGTGTGTATGTTTCTCTTCTATCCAACTTCTGCATGTTTAATGCCTCCTGATCACGAAAGGGCTTTATGCCCTGCGCTTCAGCACGGGGTTCGTGACGTATTGATCTGTTTTCTGTTTTTTCAAACTTGTCTGCTTTTCTTATAAATATAATGTATCCGAAAAGTTTGGCTTTGATTCGATATTGCGGCTCTATTTTAAGGATGTTCGATCTGAACCGGGTTATTTTGTGGCAGTCCATCAGCCGCGGAAAGGGTGAAAAGATGCCTGCCCTTCACTCGCCCTGATATTCTATGAAACCGTCGGTGTGCCTGAGAACTCCTGAATGATACTTCTTCGCAACCCTTGTCTCGCCGGTGCAGAGCGTGCAGACAGCAAGCGGTGCATTGTGCCTCAGCCGCATCTCGGTGTTGCCGATCTCGATTTCAGGTGCATGAATCATCGCGTTTCCGAGTTCGGATGCGCCCTGCCCGGAAAGACCGTTCGCCTCGATGATGACGCATCCCGGGTTCGCCTCGATGACCCGCTCCCGAAAGACCTCCCGCTCTGCTTGAGACACGATATCGCCTTTGGTCGCGACCACCACATCGGCAGTGGTCAGGAGGGGACCGACCTTTGCCGGCGTATTCGGTCCGGCAGTCACATCGATCACACAGACCGCAACGCACTGATCCACGTAAGGGGCGCAGCGCAGACACAGACCTGCGGTCTCGCTAATTAATATGTCCGCGTTCTGCCCTTCAGCCCACGATAGCATCTCCTCGGTGTTATAGATGGCGAAATGGTCAGGACACATATCCTTTGAGAGCGCAACACGGACCGGCACATCGAGCCGGTTGAACCTTATCTGGTCATCTGTGAAGAGGCAGTCCACCTTGACCACAGCCGGTGCGATGCCGCTACGTTTCAGGTATGCGATTGCATGCATGAGTATCGAGGTCTTCCCGGATCCCGGAGTCCCGGCGATGATTGCGAATTTCATTATTGATAAGAATCAAACGATCGATCATAAATGTGTTGGGTGTGCGCCCGGATCAGGGATGCCCGCGAATACTGAAGCGTTCGCGTGCGGCAAGGAATCGATTCCCGGCAACGGCAATCCTTAAGTAAAATGTGCCCCCTGCTTTGGACATGGAGATATACGATGTCATCATCGTCGGGGCAGGTCCTGCTGGCATCACCGCTGGAATATATGCCAGGAGGGCGCGCCTTGAGACAGTTGTCATAGAAAAACTCGGCGTCGGCGGGCAGATCGTACTTTCCGATTCCGTTGAAAATTATCCGGGATTTCCGGAGATCAGCGGGTATGACTTGATGCAGAAATTCGAGGAGCAGGCAAGATCATTCGATCTCGAAATCGAGGATGGAGAAGTGATTGCGATACGGGATGAAGGCGAGTATAAAAAGGTATTGACCGACGGTCATGATTACAAGACGAGATCGGTTATCATCGCATCAGGGGCAAAGCCGAGCCGTCTTGG
>JAUWCK010000043.1 GCA_030609345.1 Methanosarcinales archaeon
CCCTGATCATCTCGATAATTTTGTCGCTTACGTTTTTAACTCCGCTTATCGCCCATATTGCCTCTTCTTGTGGTCCCATCTTCGGTGTTTGATAGATTTCTTCAAGCGCAACAAGTGCGTTTTCACTCTCTGCTACAAAACAATCTTTCAGTTTTTCAAGGGCAATCTCAGGAGGAACCGCCCTGTATCTCATCGGTTTAGAGGACTGGACCTCGATTGTCCCCCGCTCTTCAAGCTTATTCAGCGCACCGTACACAGCAGAACGCGGAATCCCTGAGACCAGGTGAATGTCCGATGCTGTCCCGCTTCTGATCTTCACAAGTGCGGTGTATACCTTTGCCTCGTACTCGGTGAGCCCGAGATCACGCAGGGATTCGACAGCAGTCTTCATAATATGTTATCTGCTGCACTGCTTTAAATATGTTTTGATTTGATTGACTTATGTGTTGTTTTCATAATACTAACAAAAATTCTGACGTAAGCCACTTCACAAGATACGCATTCCGAATATATTCGAAATCGTTCGGGTACTCCCAAAAGATTGAGAGAAGTGCATTTCTGATAATTTTTATTAGTTTCTGATTACATATAATCTTTCAATTCTATTCCTTATATTTTCAATTACCCAGAAGAAAATAAAAACTCTCAAAAACAACCACACCCCACTGAGCAAGTACTGAATATCACTGAATTTTTAGACAGCGCATACAAAACTTTCGATTATCACGAACGCAATTACCTCTGCCGTTCCGCAGCCATCTTCAGTGCGGTGAGTGCTGGCAGTTCCTTGCCTGACAGGAACTCGATCATTGCGCCGCCGCCGGTGCTGACATAGTATATGCCATCAGCAATATGATATTTTGCTGCCGCTGCTATAACGTGACCGCCGCCGAGGACGGCATGTCCTCTGGTCCCTGCCATCGCTGATAGCAGTGATTTCGTGCCGAGTTCGAACTCCGGATCCTCGAACCTTCCCGGAGGACCGTTTGCCACGATCGTGCCTGCATTTCTGATCTCTCTTGACTGGATCGCAATCGTACCTTCACCGATATCGAAGATCTGATGTTCGTCCGGAAGATCGTTGACCGTGTGCTCGACGCGCCCGCCATCGCCATCCACTGCAACATCCACAGGCGTTTCGATCCTGTTGCCATGCTCTGCTATCAGCGCTTTCACATCATCGATCAACTTGTGCGGCGCGTTCTCCTCGATGAACTCGCGGCTCTTTCCGAGTTCATAACCCCGCCCCATCAGAAAGAGATTCCCAATCACACCAGAGACCAGAACCTTGTCGGCGATGTTATGTTCAAGTACATGTTTGATCAACCCAACCGTGCCATTGAACTTTGCGCCGCCCAGCACAAAGATCTGCGGTCTCCTGTCGCCTTCAAGTACCTTTTCGAGAACCTCGATCTCTTTCTGCATCAAACGCCCGGCAACCGAGGTCATCACCATCGGAAATCCAACGATCGATGGCTGGGAACGATGCACCGCTGCAAACGCATCATTCACAAACAGATCGCAGAGTGGGGCAAGGCTCTTCACAAGCATGGTCTCTTTCTGCACTTCAGGAGGGCGATTTAGCACCTCTTCCGATAAGAATCGAACGTTTTCGAGCACGAGCACATCACCCTCTGATATATCCCTGATCGCTGCTTTCGCTGCCGGTCCAAGGATGTCAGGCATATAGCTCACATCCTGCCTGACCAGTCCATTGAGGATCTCGGCATGCTGCTCAAGTGTCACAAAGTCTGAATCACCTGGTCTTCCCTGATGCGCCAGTATCACGAGTTTCGCATCCGCGAGATCGTTGACCGTTTCCACATGTCCGCGGATTCTGGTGCTGTCTGTAATCTCTCCTGTCGCAGGGTCGATTGGCGAGTTGAAATCCGCGCGCATCAAAACAGTTTTTCCTTGCGTTTCCACGTCGTCGAGGGTTTGTATCTTCATATAAACCACCACTTCCTGTCATCGATACCACCCATTATAAATGTACCTGATTAAGTTTGGAGACTTGGTAATGAAATCCCTTGCAGGATTTTATCGATGCCACAACCTGCAAGGCTGGGCATTAATGCGTCCCTGCAGGACGCATCGACGCCACTGCCAGCAGGGCAGGGCGTTACGTAAAAGTCTCAAAAACAGTGGCGTTAGCCACCATTCTGAAACCTCTTTTGCCTGCAAGGATCTCTGATAGATTGGTTACATGCGGTGCAATCCCGCCAACCTATCCGAGTACATGCTCGCCCATGCAAACATGCCAATTCGTAAATCAGCGATCGACATGCAATCGCTCCCACTCCTCAAGCGGAACCGAAAACTTGCGCTCAACGATTTCCCGATGTAGGTTGTTGTAACTACAAAACGATATTGCCCTGCCATCCGGAGTTGCATAATGGATACCGCAACGCTGCACTCGCTCGAGATCGATGTTATATAGATCCTGAAAGTGCATGATACCCAGAAAGAGGGTTTTCCGATGGAACTCTTTTATAACATCTTCCGTACCTTTGGTGAGTGCGTTGATGAGCAGTTTCTTCACATCCACGCTCTTTGGTGCTTTTTTTGCATCGATAAACTGTGTGAGATGCGATGCGATAGCTGCAGTGACATGTAGTTTGTTGATCGTCGCATGATCGTACTTCTCGGCAACCTCGCTCAGATATTCGAACAAGCCCTCGACATCGATGAACCGCGTGATCGGAATGAATCGATCATTCTCTACATAGACATAAGTTCCGGCACCACAGTGAGGATGCATCGTGAACTTCACCTGTGGCATCCCTTTCTTGACCTCTGCAAAGTTCGATATCGGAACCACGCACGGAACCGGATAGAAATCATCTCTTGTGATCTCGCCATCGGTCTGCTCTTCGATGCATTTGAATGCATCCGGAATCGTGAATCTCCACTTTTCACGATCCTCCTGATTGATTCTCCCTGCAAAAGAGACCGGCTGCATGTTGACACCCTTGACCACATCGAGATTTTGTGATGCGAACCGTATGATGTCGCCGATCTGATCGTCGTTCACGCCTTTCATCAGTGTTGGAACAAGCGTTACACTCGTAAGCCCGGATTTTCTACAGTTCTCAATCACGCGCATCTTTACCGGAAGCGCGTTGAATCCACGGATCTGAAAGTATGGCTCCGGAGTCATGGCATCGAACTGGAGATATACGGTATGCAGCCCAGCCTCCCGAAGCTCCCTGCAGTACTCGACGCTGTTTGCGAGACGGAGACCGTTTGTTGCAATCTGAACCTGTATAAAGCCGAGATCGCGCGCCATCCTGATGATAGCCGGCAGATTATCCCTGACCGTTGGTTCACCGCCTGAAAACTGTATCGCCCAGTTGCGTACCGGCTTCTCTCTAATCAGCATCTCCAGCATCTCCCGGATCTGCTCTATGGATGGCTCGTACACATAGCCAGTGGCTGCTGCATTTGCAAAACAGACCGGGCACTTCTGGTTGCACCGGTTCGTAACATCGATTAATGAGAGGACCGTTGTGGTCTTATGTTCAGGGCAGAGTCCGCAGTCGTAAGGGCAGCCTTTTGCCCTCTCAGTCATAGGATTATCGACACCGGTTCCATCGTGCTGGAATCTTGCGAATTTTTTGTAGAGCGCGGCATCAGACCAGTACACATCCTTAAACGTGCCGTGTTCCGGGCAGGTCTTCTTCAAAAGCATCTGTTCGTTCTCTTCGTATACTGTTGCATCGATCACTTTTCGACATTCCGGGCACAGCGATTTTGTTTGCATGGTATCACTCGCACTTAACTTTAATCGGTTTTATCCATGCATTAAATAACTTTCTACCGATCAGACTACTATGTTGTTTTGATAAGAGCAACAGTTTTACCAAACGTATTTACATTCATGGGTAGTGCCCTAAATTTCATAACTTCTGAATAGCCGCAGATGCCCAATTAACGCTCATGTTTATTAGCTTTCGTAAACTTTTTAAATTTTTAAGATTCATAATGGGTTAAACAACAAGTGGTAGTATCATGACCGAGATTAAAAAACAAGGCTATCAAACACGATGGACTTATGTAGCTCATGTTCTTAGAGTTGGAATGGTGTTATTGTTACTCGTAGCAATGTCGAAAGACGATTTACGATGGATGCTCGAATGCATCGCGGGCATTCTAATAAGCACGGCACCAATTTTACTCAAACGCTTTTTGAAGATTGGGTTGCCGGGGATTATTGACTTCATGATCGCCTTTGCATTGTTTTTGCATGTCGGCATGGGTGGTCTATTTGACCTGTATTACCCCATTCCCGATTTTGACATAGTTACTCATTTTGTGTCTTCGGTTCTTATCGCCTTTTTGGCATTAATCGCCATTTATCTATTGGATAAACACTGGGATGGACTGTCCATAGATGTATATGCAATGGCGTTTGTTGTTGTGGCTATTACGATGGCTTCAGGTGTTGTATGGGAATTTGCGGAATGGGCGGCAGGCACGCTCTTGGATATAAATTTTCAGTTGGGTCTGGAGGATACCATGGTGGATTTACTTGTTGACACTATAGGAGGAACGGCTATGGCGATGGTTGGTATAAATCTGGTAAAAGAAGGTAAACTACATGAGATGACAGAGGACATGGGAAGACTGGTTGTTTCATATACAACTCATAAGAAGAAACGGTAATTTATACCGTAGTAGTAAATATCAAATCTTCTATGAAATAGAGCAACAAAATGATCGGAAGGAAGGCGATTTGACGCTATCAGAACTGCTCATACTTCTTTTGATGGGAGCAACAGTTTTACCAAACATATTTACATTCATGGATCATACCCGATAAGAATGAAAATACAGATACCGCTTATCGCATCATACCTGATGAAATGCGCCATGATTGTTATGGGGGTCTACAGCATTCAGGTTCACGACTGGCTATGGATGTTTGCCTCGTTTTCAGGATTTATCCTCTCGATGGCACCGAATATCATCGAAAAGAGATTTGATATCAGGATTCCTCTGTTACTTGATCTGGCGGTCACGCTTGTGATATTCTTTCATGTTGGAGGAGGAGTCTTGAAGATGTACTGGACGATTCCTTTTTATGATAAGATCGGTCATTTCTTCGCATCTGCGTTGATCGCTTTTATCGCGCTTACAGCGGTCTATCTGCTGGATGAGTACTGGGCGGGGCTTCACATGGATCTTCGCGGGATGATCTTTGTCACGATTGTATTCACGATGGCGGTCGGTGTCGCATGGGAGATCGGAGAGTTCGGGATCGATCAGTTCTTTGGGACGCATGAACAGCGGGATCTGTATGATACGATGACCGATCTGATAGTGGATACCTTAGCGGGTGTTGTCGTTGCGGTCTCAGGCGGATATTCGATAAAGAGCGGGAGATTCCGGAAGAGAATCGAGCCAATCGATGAAAGTGCCGGTGAGGTGGTCGGCAGGGGATAAAACCATCAATCCATTACTACCTTTTAGTATTACCTTTTCTAAATCGTTGTAAAGACATGAGGAGATTGGGATCAAAGGGATGGGTTGTTCATCCGACCAGATCATCAACCCACTGCGACCAGAACTGGACAGGATTCGTGACAGGCACGATACCATCATCCTGATTGAATAACTCACTGTTGTAAAATAAGAAACCCTCTTTCATCTGATGATCAAGATTGTTCCTGTCTTCGGTACTGATTGTTATGAGCAGGACTACTTAAGGGGTTTTGGGTAGACATAAGTAACAGATCAATCTTGGAGTGTGTATATTGCCATCCAGAGACCTTGCAATCCTGTGCCACAACGTCGGAGACCTCTTAGTCGTTCTCGGAGGTGTTCTGTTATCCGTGATCGTAGTTCCGCTCATCTTCCGGGAGTACTCCATGATACCGGGCTTGCTGATCCCGGCATCTGCGTCGGTTCTCCTTGGATTCTGCCTCAAATTTCTCTTCAAAACAGATGACGTGCTCGAGACGAGACACGCTATGGTCATCGCAGCACTGGGCTGGCTTATTATACCGCTCTTCTATGCAGTTCCTTTTGTGATCGGCGCTCATATACCCTTTCTCGATGCATACTTCGAGAGTATGTCGGGCTGGACAGGAACCGGTCTCACCATGATCGCGCACCCCTCAGAACTCACATACACCCTGCAGTTCCTGAGGAGTTTTATGCAGTGGCTTGGCGGCGTTGGCGTGATCGTGCTCATGATATCGATTATTACAAGACCCGGGACCTGCATGTATGCGCTCTATCATGCCGAAGGCAGGGACGAGAAAACCACCCCCCGGATCATAGATACCATCCGCATCATCTGGCGGATATATCTTGCACTGACCGTGGTTGCTATCGGGCTTCTGTGGGTGATTGGCATGCCGATCTGGGACGCCATAAACTGTGCGATGACCGGCATCGGTACTGGTGGTTTCACGGTCACTGATGGGAGCATCGGTGAGTACCACAGCACGGCGATCGAGATCGCACTCATCCCGATCATGCTGATCGGTGCGATACCGTTTTTGGTTCACTACAGAGTGATCACGCGAAGAATGTCTTCGTATCTCGGGGACATACAGTGCAGGGCGATCCTTGCAATGGTTCTGATCGGCTCGATTGCGCTTCTTCTCGAGAACATGGTGAGCATGAAGAATGGAGATCTCCTAACCTGTCTGGGTGACTCGATCTTTCAGTTCGTGTCGGCGATCACCTGCACAGGGTTCCGGACTGCTGATATACATCAGTGGACTCCAACCGCGCATATCATCCTGATCATCGCTATGATTGCCGGGGGTACTGCCGGCTCAACTTCCGGCGGCATAAAGACGATGAGGGTTATCATGATGGTCAAAGGGGTCGGATGGTGGCTTAAAAAGATCGCACTTCCGAAGGAGGCAGTTATTCCATTTCGTATTGGAAAGAGAACTCTCACGGAGGCTCATAAGAACGAAGAACTCGAGGAGGTTTCGCTGCTCCTGAATCTATGGATTGTGTTTCTCCTGGGGGGTGTGGTTGTGCTCCTGCATGTGGTACCGGCAGGTTTCAATCTCGATGATGTGATCCTTGAGGTGGCATCCGCACAGAGCAATGCCGGGCTCTCAACCGGCATCACTACAGCAAGTCTCCATGCCGCAGGTAAGATCATGCTAATACTTAACATGTGGATCGGGCGGCTTGAGATCATCCCCGCGGTATTTTTACTGCGGACGCTTTTCGTGCGGGAGATTACGTGAGGTTCTCGTGCAGAACACCGTCTACATCCGCCTGTTACCAGATAACCACCCAAACACCCTCTGCAAAAACAAAAGAATCCTGTACTTGATCGGCAGCGCCTTTGACATAATCTTCCGTCCGGATAGCGCATCTCTAAAAAACCGCGTTTTCTCTTTACTCTCGATCAGCTCCCGAAAGGTCTCGTGATCCATGAAGAACGCAAGCGGCTTAACCCCGAAATGTCTCTTCACGCTACCAGCGATCTGATGATACTCACGCCGCCAATCCACGACCGATCTGGCTCCTGGCTTTATCGCATCGAGTGTTGTTATCAGGTTGATCGTGCCGCCCTCGATTCCGATGATCCAGTTCGTCCAGATATCATTCCCGCTGAAGATTGTGAGCATGACAAGTGCGTCATCGGGTGCGGAAGATAGGATCTTCTTAACCGTTTTATACTCGAGATCAGAAAGCCAGTTTGAACCGGTCGGATACTGGCAGATCCCGGTCCCGATCTCGGAGGATATGGCGTCTTTTAGCGAGAACAACTGCTTGATATAATTGGCGTCAA
>JAUWCK010000157.1 GCA_030609345.1 Methanosarcinales archaeon
AATCTTTGAATAATCATGGTACTGCACGTCTGCTCCGAAGAGCCGGCACTGGAACGCGTATTCATCGAATGTGGGCGCAGGGATGATCACACGATCACCGCGCTCGATTACCGTCTCTGCAAAGAGCCGGATGAGTTCTGATGATCCGTTCACAGGCACGATGTTCGCTGCCGTGATCCGGGTAGCGCTGTTTGTCCCTGAACATACCTCAACAAAATCAGCGGATACGGCTCTCAGTTTGGGATAGTTGTTGTCAGGATAGTGGAAAATCCCCTCGATCTCCCGGATCGTGGTCGGGACGTCGGGCATGCCCATCGGGTTCAGATTTGCGCTGAAATCGATCATCGGCTGGTGTGCATCCGTATACTCTGCTATCCTGCCGCCATGTGCGCATGGAGCGCAGCCCCGCACCTCCTGCCGTACAAACCGCGTGATATCCTGCCGCATCGTAGGCATCATGGATGTTTCAATCTCTGCTGGGTTTTCTGATGCGTTGCAACGGCATCATGGATCACTGGATGTACTCATCAAGGCTGCTTACGCCCTCGAGTTCGCTGGACTCGACCGCAACCTGATCAAAGAGACTCTTGCGCACATGGACCGGCGAGTTTGTCCGCACTGCTATCGCTATGCAGTCACTTGGTCTGGCATCGATCTCCTTATGAGCGTCCTCTGCATCGATGACCAGCCGCGCATAGAATGTGCCCTCGTCCAGATCATCGATCAGGATGCGATCCACGGTGCCGCCGAGTTCATTTATCAGCGAGACTATGAGATCATGGGTCAGGGGTCTCGGCGACCGTTCTTTTCGCAGCGCAAGGTGTATCGACATCGCCTCTGCGTGACCGACAAAGATCGGCATGATGTTGTCGCCGTCGGCAAGCAGTACCACTGGCGACATCTGCTTCGGGCTGCCAACCATGTATACGCCCTTGATTGTAGCGGCAACGGTATCCATCATCTCACCAGATTAATCGTAATATCCGGTATCATAACGCCGAAGGCGTCGATGCGGGAGTATGAGTAATTCCCGCACCGCATTAACACCGAAGGTGTCGATGCTTGAGCTTGAAAGTGTTGACATCGCATTATAAGGGTTGTATGATGTGGGAAAGCGGCTTAACCCCGCTTCCCAAGATGCGCACCGATGCTCGGTCTTGTCTTCTCTGTGCCCTTGCCGCGCCCTCGTTGTCCCTTTGACTTCCGCCCGGCACTGGTCAAGCCCCGCTCTGCCCTGCCTCGTATATTGCAGATCCAGTTGAGACGCGAATCGCTCTTGATCACAGGATGGTGCGGATCGACCAGTACGACCTCGTACCATATATGTTTTCCATCCTCGCCAACCCAGTACGAGTTTAAAACTTCCATATTCACGTATTTCCTGCTCGTGCGTTCCTCTGCGATCAACTGCAAACTCTTCTTCGCAGTTATCTTACGCATCCCCATCCGTTTCGTCCTTCGTCCGCGTATGTACCTCGATTTGCGCCTGCCGCCACGCCGCACCCTTGCACGCGCCACGATGATACCTTCCTTCGCCTTATATCCAAGCGATCGTGCGCGATCGATACGCGTCGGTCTTTCGATCCGGGTAACACTCAGATCCCTGCGCCATTCCTGCAGACGCTGCTGTCTGAGCTCGTGTACGTACGTCTGGTCTGGATTCTTCCATGCGTCTCTTACATATCCGTAAAACGGTTTTGCCATTATTATTTCACCTTTTCCGGTTCAACTGCTCTTTTCACAGTCACATTCCAGCGATTCGGAGTTTAGTCTTATGGCGGGGTCACTATTAAATGTTGTCTGTCACTTCCATAACCCGGGTCACTTGATTGTCAGGGATCACATGGCAGACTGATGTTCTGGTGGGGACTATGTGAAAATACTCGATTGATATCGGTTTTGAGTGGATCTTTGAAATACGGGGAAAAGGAGTCTTTGGTAACGACTCTGTCGTCGACGCTTGCGTTATCTCGCGTTGCGGTGACCAAAACCCCGGAGACTTTTTGATATTTTCGAAATAAGGTTTCGGAAAACCACAGAGTGACACAGAGGGGGCGAAAGATAAAAATAACAGCTCTCTGTGATCCCCTGTGCTCTCTGTGGTTTAATCTTCCTTAACGCCGAAGGCGTCGATGCTCGATCTTGAGAATGTCAACACCGCATTACCATAACCGGATCCTCCGGAAGAGTGAAAAAGTGCATGCACTCGCGAATTACCAGAGAGCCAAAACATGACACTGATCCTGCAAACACTGGTACGATTGGACTTCCGGAATCAGCGAAATCAGTGTTAATGGCGCGCCGCTGCTGTCGCAGTCAGTGGCTAAAAGTTTTATTTGCCACTGATTAACGCAGATTACGTATCAAGTCTCGGATAGTCGGTCTTACGTGATACCGCTATCTACCCACCGGCTGGCGAGGTCAAGTTAATAGCCACCCGGATCAATCACAAAACGATGATCTCGGTCACAGTGATCTCGCGAGGAAAGTACGGAGAGCGTGCAATCCGGACGATTGGAGAGAAGACGGACTTTGAGGTGATAGAAGTTCCGATCCCTGAGGATCTGCCCGGTTTCATCGAGGATACCGAACCGTATACGAAAGATGCCGATCTGACGTCTGATCTGGTGATCATCTTTGCGCTTCATCCTGATCTCACACCAGCATTCGCAGCGTGTGCGGCAGAATCAGGCGCTGGTGCGATCATCGTCTCAGGAAGCGACACATCCGAACTCGGAAAGATCAGGGACCGGTACCGGATACATATCCATGCAGACGAGATCTGCTGCGCGCTCGTCCCATGCGGAGATCGGGCAATCGATGAATTCGCAAGGGTTCTCGGAAAGCCCGTGTTCGGGATATCTGTTGCTGATGGGGTCGTATCAGATGTCCGGGTCATCAGGGGTTCGCCCTGCGGTGCAAGCTGGTGGGTGGCATCGCAGCTTGTGGGCACTCCGGTTGCGGATGCGCCTTCGAAGGCAGGGCTTCTTGTGCAGCAGTACCCGTGCCGTGCCGTGCGCGGCACTCGTGGCGGGATTCACAGGTCAGCGGAGATTCACAAGAAGGCGGTTCTGGCGGCGCTTGCGCGGACCCCGGGAGGTCATCGCGTGACCTGGACAGAGAGCACGCCGAAGGTGGCGTAAACCCGGTCACCGACCGCGAGATGCAACTCCGAAAGCGTCTTTGATGGCACGTCCACAGAGAGGTTAAATCCGCAGTCCAGTTTTACCTGCGAAACCGGAGTCGAGGGGATGATCTCCAGAACCGTCCCTTCCAGTCGATTTCTCATTTTATCCGGTTTGGTACGCAACTCGATGTTCCCAGGATCTATGTGGACTTTTACCCGATCATCGACCGCATAATCCGATATCGCCTCGATTGCGGCATTCTGAACCGTTATAACCACATGACCATCATCGCTGGAGACGACTGTTCCGGGGATCACATTCTCGCGGGCAGGCAAACGTTCTTCGTCCGTCCCCTCTGCCTCAGCCGCAGTCGTTGCGACGTGCTGGATCTTGCCAACCAGATCGGTCACAGTGAACGGCTTGGTGATATAATCGGCTGCTCCGGCTTTCATCGCCCGGTTGACGGTGTCCGGCGAATCGAGCGCAGAGATCGCGAGGATTCGTGCATCCGGATCCTGCTCTCTAATTTCCTTGATCACAGTGATCCCGTCTATCTTCGACATCACGATATCCATGGTCACAACATCGGGTCGCAGTCCCGCATCCACCAGTTCGCGATACTTTGTGATCGCTTCCTCGCCATCGGCGGCAACTCCTACCAGTTCATACTCGGAAAGCGCATCATAAGTTTCTATAATGTCT
>JAUWCK010000242.1 GCA_030609345.1 Methanosarcinales archaeon
CATGCGAGACATCGGTGATGTACGGCTCAAGCGTGGCGCCGTAGCCGGTATAAGCAGGGAGGCTTCCGCGCACCACACCGGGATCGCCTCCGAGATCGACGATCGCACGCTCCTTCTGGGGTGCAAGTTCGTCCATGAGTCTAAGAAAAGCATCTTTGTCGGCGAGATCTGCCAGCCGCACCTCGTCCCGCGAGATCTTGTCGATATACGCAAATCCGATGCCGCGAGCGGTTGTCCCGATCTTTTTGGTCCGTCTCTGCTCGCGCAGTTTGTCCATCTCGATGTGATACGGCATGATGATGCTTGCTTTCGCATCGATCCCGAGTTTATCAGGGGTTATCTCGATGCCGGCACTCCTGAGCATCTCGATCTCCTGAATAAGTTCTATCGGGTCGACAACCACGCCTGGACCGATCAGGAGCCGGGCATCGGTGAGAACGCCTGACGGGATCAGGTGGAGTTTGTAGGTGTCGTCTCCGACGATTACGGTGTGCCCTGCGTTATTTCCGCCCTGGAACCTGACAACGAGATCATAATCCTTGCCCAGGACATCGACGATCTTTCCCTTGCCCTCGTCGCCGAACTGAGCGCCTGTGATGATGGTGAACATGTTCCTGATTATGGTGCCTTGGGTTTTTAAACTCTTTTGGACGAAAAAGTCGAGACTTTTTGAGGGGGGTGTCAACTCTTTGACATCAATTTCTGAAATGAATGCCCCTGCCATGTGTGGCTATTTGTCTCGAGGATACTTAAAGACTGTACAAAAACTAACCCTGTTGCCCCGACTCCATCCCAAACACATTCCCCAGATAATACCTCGAATACACAGCACCAAGCGGATTGTGCGCAAGCACACGATCCTTCACCGCAAGTGTGGTCACAGGCGCATCCGAGTGCTCCGTAAATAGGATGTCGTGCCCGATGCAGAGCCCGAGTATGATATTTAACTCGGTGCCCTCCGCATTCAGAATCGCTGCCTGCCCGAGCGGATTACACATCGTCTCATGCGCTTCCTGATCCCGGATCTTCACAAGCCCGAGATCGTCTTTGTCAGTCCCACCAACCTTGCAGCAGACCGAATGCACCTCAAAATCCCGCGCAAGGATCTCATGCACGATTCTCGCTTCTGCAGAAAGCCCGATACAGAATGCAATCCCGACTCTCTTGAATTTCATCTTTTTGCAGAACAGGATCAGTTCTTCGAGGCGTGTCAGTTCCATGTACCTCGATTCAATCTCGGAAGCGATCCGCATCGTCTTCTTTGCTGGCGCATAGTCGATATCTGTCGCTACTTTCGTGCAGTTTTTGCCCTGCCGGCAGTCCTTGTTGTCACAGAGAGCGCATTTCATATCTTCACCCCAAAGTACCGTTTGTCCCTGTGCACCGTCTCGACGACCGCGCCTTGCTCTATAAGTTCCCGCAGATACTTCGCAGCCTCGTTCCGGTGCATCCCGAGTGAGCCAGCGATCTGATCCAGCGTAAGCGGTCTCCGTTCCAAAAGCGGCAGGATATCCGCACGAACCTCGATCCGCTTCTCCGCGATGATTTCGACATCAAAATTCCCGCCAAACTCCCCCTGTATCCGCACCATCTCATCCTCGTCCACAGGCATGACATCCTCACGTGGTGGTCGCACAACGGTATTTAACTGAACCCGGTCAGGATCGATTACGGAGATTGCATCCGAAAGCGCCGCTATTTCATCAGTTCCGTCGTTTACACCCCTCACGAACATGACCTCAAGCCAGAACTCTCCTCTAAACACCTCTCGAAACATCCTGAGTCCTTCGATGATCTGATCCACCGAAAGACTCTCATGCGGCTGATTCACAGCACGAAACACGGACGTGGTGGCAGCATCCAGCGAGGGCAGCACGAGATCAGCGTTTAAGAGATCGTCTCTTACATCTTCCCGGAACAAGAGCGATCCGTTGGTTATCACCGCAACAGGGATATCAGTCAGCGTCTTGATAGCATTGATCATCTCACCGATACCCGAATGGAGCGTTGGCTCCCCTGATCCGGCGAAAGTGATATAATCGGTATCCGCACCCCCCTCTGCTAAGAAATCCCGTAGCTCATGCAAGATCGAATCTTTTGCAATATACTCCCGCCTCTGCACGGTCTTGTTCGTGGTTCGTCCGAGCTGGCAGTAGACGCAATCGAACGTACAGGTCTTGTACGACGTGATATCCAGACCAAGCGACCGCCCGAGCCTGCGGGACGGTACAGGACCAAATAGGTGGCTCATGTTACTCAAAGGTAAACACCCTGCCGACACCGTTCTTATGGTATGCGTCCGGGAATCGCGAGACGATCTCGCTTAGATGCTGGGTGCAGTGGCACGGAGAGAGGAACTTTACGCCGTTTAGTAGGTGATAATCGCTAAACCCGTGAAATCCTCCGATGATTCCGAATATCCCCCCGAATCCGGATGCTGCGTCCAGAATCTCCTCGATTCCGGGGTGTGCGCATCCCGTGATGACAACCATGCCGCTTTTCGTTTCCAGCACCAGCGACTGCTCCTGTAGGGCTGTGCCAAGTTCTCCGGTGGTGTATACCCGATCGCAGATCTTTGCTGGTTCGCGTACCCCTATCACTGGATTTTTGATCTTGTTCTTAAACGAATCCGAGAAT
>JAUWCK010000016.1 GCA_030609345.1 Methanosarcinales archaeon
CTCCGAGATTCGCACCGAACGAGCCGCCGCCGACAGGTATCATCTCGCTGATCACGTAGAAATCGAGAATCGACCTGATCGCAAGTTCCTGCCCCCCGATCCGGTCCCCGCCCACAGCCGCGGCTGCTCCGACCTTGTTTCTGAGCGCAGCCGGATCTTTTGCAACGAGCGCACGGAACCGGTCGAGCATCGTCTTTGTCTGCCCGCTCAAGGTCCCCTGGTATACCGGCGTTCCTATAAGAACAGAGTCAGCCAGAGAGAATTTCTCGTAGATCTCCTCCATGCCGTCCTTCTGGATGCAGCCCTCACGTTTCTTGACGCAGAAGTCGCAGTGCTTGCAGAATCCGATCGTTCTCTTGTGGAGTGTTATGTACTCGGTTTGTGCTGCGTGTTTCTGGCTGGCATAATCGAGCGCGTCACGCACCACGTAATCAGTGGATGCGAGTCTTGGGCTTCCTGATATGCCGAGCAATCTGATGGTTCTACTGTTCATTTGGGTCGCCTCCTGCACTGTGAATGCCGATTGCATGTATGGAAGGATCCGATAACTACTAATGTTTTTGCTTGCGGGTGCTTCAAAACTTTAATACCACAACGATCGATGATGTACGTGGGTATCATGTCCATAACCTATCAAGCGGAATTTCAATACACAGAAGAAAAAGGAGAACTGTCTCTTACGAGGACGCTCTCGGATGGCACTCATGATACAAGTCCTGTCGATATGAACGAGATCCGCAAACTCGAAGAACTGTGTCGGAATTTCGATTGGAATCAATCACAGGATTTGTCGCGGCAGGTGGGGGAGCAGCTCTTTGCCATTCTTAATGGAGACACCCAGGCAGTGGTGAGATCGCTTAAAGAAGCGGATGATCATAGCGAACGGCTCCGGATGATAGTGAGCGGTGAGGGTCATGCATCCGATTTACCTTTTGAATTGCTCTACCACGATAGTTTCATTGTTCCTTCAAGGGCGTATCTTACACGGCAGGTCTCGGATCGGGGCAGGAAAATGACGCCGACATTAGATAATCGTCCTCTGAAGATATTGTTCATGGCATGCTCGCCCACCGATGCTCATCCGGTGCTTGAGTATGAGAAGGAGGAGGAAACGATCTTGGAGGTCACCGATGATCTGCCAGTGGAACTGCACATAGAAGATACAGGTTCGCTGGAAGGACTTGGCGAACAGCTTGCAGTGAATGAGTACGATGTGGTTCATATCACAGGTCATGCAGACATCGATGACGAAGGCGATCCATTTTTCTGGATGGAGGATGAGGAGGGTCTGTCTGTACAGATCACGCCCTCGCAGTTGTGGGAGAAACTCAGATTGAACCTGCCAGGACTGGTCTTTCTCTCAGGATGCCGGACTGGAGAGGCCCCCCGCCACGATGCTGCATCCTTTGCCCATCATTTGGTTTCCGGGCATGTCTCCACTGTTCTTGGCTGGGGTCTGCCAGTCTCGGATGTGGGTGCGCGTTCTGCTGCTAGGAAACTCTACTTTGAATTGAGCCGTGGTAAGAACATACTCGATGCGGTCTTTGAGACTCGATACGAACTGTTCACCAATCATCCAGGAGATTGGTCACTGCTCCGGCTCTTCTCTGATGGAACTCCCCTCTCTGTCCCTCTGGTCAAAGAAGGTCAGAAGATACGCCTGAAACAGAGGAAACTTCAGTATAGATATCTGGAGGGCAGTCAGGTAAAAGTGCTCGAGAAGGGTTTTATAGGCAGGAGGAGGCAGATACAGCAGGGACTTTTCTGCCTGAGAAAGGATCGGGAGAAGATCGGTCTGCTCCTGCACGGAACAGGGGGTCTGGGCAAGAGCTGCCTTGCAGGCAAATTCTGCGAACGATTCAGTGACCATGTTCTGATCATCGTTCACGGCAGATTAAACGAGCTCACCTTTCATGAGGCACTGAAGGATGGTTTCATAAGAGGTGGTGATGCGGTTGGCGAAGAACTATTGAAAATGAAGGAGGAACTGTCAGACAGGATCAGAAGGATGTGTTCCTCTGTTTTTCAGCAAGGAAACTATCTCATCCTCTTGGACGATTTCGAACAGAATCTCGAGGAGGCGGAAGATGGAAAACATATAGTTTCTGCAGAGGCTGAGCCCATTCTCGAATCACTGCTCAGATTTTTACCGCACAGCGGCAAGATGACACAGTTGATCATCACCTCACGCTATGAATTCAGTCTTACGATCGGTGGAAGCGATCTGGTCAGGAAGAATCTCAAATTCATAGGATTAACCAGTTTTCTTGGTGCAGATAAGCGGAAGAAGGTCATTGAACTTGCAAATATCCGGAAATGTCCGGATGAGGTCAGGCAGAAATTGATCGAACTTGGAAAGGGCAATCCATCGTTGCTGGATCAACTGAACGAACTGGTGGGAGAGGTGAAGCACCTGGATCTCGAATCGCTGTTATCTGAAGCCAAAGGCAAGCAGGAGGAGTTTATCAGGAAACTTGTCCTGAGACAGATGATTGAATCCCAGTCAGAGGAGTTTCAGAGATTCCTGCGCCGCTCTGCGGTCTATCGGCTGCCGGTTCTAAAGGCAGGAATTGAACTTGTCTGCGGAGATCTGACAGACTGGAGATCAGATATAGAAATGGCGGTTCGACTGAGTCTGATGGAAGAGGACAGCACTCGTGCGGATGCCGTTTTGTACTGGGTAACACCGCTTCTGGGCGAGGATGTATTCGGAGAACTTGGGGCAGGAGAGATGCGAGAGTGCCATCAAGCCGCAGTGTCGTATTACCTGGGAATTCTCTCTGCATCCCGCTATGACCCGCTATCAGGTGAGGAGTTGATTGGACATGCCTTAAGTGCAGGATTGACTGATGTTGCTGTTGGGGAGGCGGGTGGAAGATTTCTGCCTTATTTGCGTGAATCGCTTGCATATAAGGAAGCATTGATGCAGGGAGGGCGTATCCTTTCGCATATCTCCGGACTAAAAAGGGATGCTAAACATGCCAAGTTCATGTTCGAGTTGGGATGGGTATATGGTGATACTGGAAATGCCAGATCGGCAATAGAGTACTACGAGCAGGCTCTATCGATTGACAGAGAGGTGTACGGCGAGAGGCATCCTGCGGTGGCAACTATGCTCAACAACATCGGCTCGGTATGGAATGACCTTGGCGAGCATGAGAAAGCGATTGAGTATTTAGAACAGGCTCTTTCAATCGATAAGGAGGTGTATGGCGATAGGCATCCTGCGGTGGCAATAAGGCTCGGCAACATAGGCTTGGCATGGCATCACCTTGGAGAGCATAAGAAAGCGATTGGGTATTATGAGCAGGCTCTCTCGATTGGTAGGGAAGTGTACGGCGAGAGGCATCCAGTGGTGGCAACAAGGCTCAGCAACATAGGCTTGGCATGGCATCACCTTGGAGAGCATAAGAAAGCGATGGGGTATTATGAGCAGGCTCTCTCGATTGGTAGGAAAGTGTACGGCGAGAGGCATCCTGCGGTGGCAACGTGGCTCAACAACATCGGCATGGCATGGAATGACCTTGGCGAGCATAAGAAAGCGATTGAGTATTTAGAACAGGCTCTTTCAATCGATAAGGAGGTGTATGGCGATAGACATCCTGAGGTGGCAACATACCTTGGCAACATCGGCTCGGTATGGGGCGACCTTGGCGAGCATAAGAAAGCAATTGAGTATCACGAGCAGGCTCTTTCAATCGATAAGGAGGTGTATGGCGATAGACATCCTGCGGTGGCAACAATGCTCAGCAATATCGGCTTGGCATGGCATGCACTTGGCAAGCATAAGAAAGCGATTGAGTATTTAGAACAGGCTCTTTCAATCGATAAGGAGGTGTATGGCGATAGACATCCTGCGGTGGCAACAGACCTCAACAACATCGGCACGGCATGGTATGCACTCGGTGATCGCAAGCGTGCGAAAACATACCTCCAGCAGGCATACAGCATATTCCAAGAGTTCTATGGCGATGCGCATCCGAATACCAGAACTGTAAAAACGTGGCTGGAGGCGCTGAAAGGATGAAAATCATCCGATCAGATGATCGCAGAAACGCCGCATCCCCAAAAGCTGCCGCACAGATCGAGCGGTTCATGATCAATCCGCCTCCGGTACCGCAAACGCCGATGTCTAAACGCAACGTCACTCTTCGAGGTAAACTTCCAGACTCTCCTCAAACGCTTTCTTGCACCTGGGCACAGAAGTAATATGTCTCGCCTTTGTACTTGAGTCTTCGAACTTCGCTGGTCTCTCGATCAACATCCATTTTACATACCGGATCGATTGCCATCTTTTCTCATCCCCTTTCAGCTTTTGCCGGCGGCACATACCCCTTAAGCAGGCGGGATAGACTCACCACCGTCACAGAGCTCATAGCCATTGCAAGCCCTGCGACCATGAGTTCAGCCTTTCTTAGGTCTTCTGCCACGCCTTTGTCCCTGTAGATGGTAGTACAACAATTTCCATTTTAACGATTCCCAAATAAGAGTACCTGTTCCTTTAGCGCCCATTACTTATCCATGTCAGATACGAGCCGTGCGAGCTATTCTAATCAGACGCCGCGGGAGGCGTGAACGCCCGTGTTGAGAGTTCCCTGTCGAGCATGAGTAGCAGGTTTATGGTTCTCATACAGGTCACCTTCTCAATTCTTTTGTAAAATTAACATGCGTCTGCCTGAATCCCATCCTCTTGTAAAACCGCTGCGCATCAATCCATCTTTTTCTCGTCGTAACTTCGATTGCGACGCAGCCCCGCTTCTCTGCCTCCTGTTCAAGTCTTGATACGAGTTCTGCGCCGATACCTTTGCTGCGAACTGTTTCATGCACGACCAACTCCTGAATCTCCCCGGCAGGTCCGACATGATGGAGCTGGGGTTCGATATGGAGACTTCCAAAACCAACAATAGCCCCATCGCTCTCTGCAACATAATATAGCACGCTTTTACAATGGAGATTCCGGACGAAGACATCGTGAAACGCCTCCCGGTCGAGCGGAAATCCCATCAGTGATGTGATCAGGTCATAAACCGATCGTTCATCATGTTCCACAGCCGGTCGAATCAGGGTCATGCTATATTCTCCCAATGACTGTTATATGGATAACCCTTTCCTCTGGGGCGTCCACGCCCAGGAGAGCGTTCACCTCATCACCATAGAGCGCACCAATCTGGCAACTGCCAGGATTCACGCACAACTGCAGCTAACGCCGCGCCATATCACCTTATTATCCAGTTGCCTGTTCATCATATTCCTTACGAGATCCCTATTATATCATAGATCTCATCAGGACTTTTTAATACGGTGATATTCTCCATCCGTGCAAGTTTTTCTGAGTTGGACACATCTACCTCCCGCATCTTGAGTTCAAATGTTTTTCCTGTGGGGGCTACGGTCTTGATCTTACCTCTTATCTGATCTACCGGCAGTATATATATTGGAGTATCTCCTTTTGAGGTCTGCGCTACTACATTGGTAACCAGGCTATCAGCAATCCCGTGGACGATCTTTGCCACGGTATTTGCTGTTGCAGGTGCGATCAAGAGCAGGTCATAGTAACCAACCTGCAGCGGTCCGGCTATGAAAGGCGAATTGGGTCCGGCATCTGTCTTGAAATTGGGAAAATCATGCTGGATCTCGTCCCATATACCGTACCACTTGAGTACCCCTTCCCCTTCTTTTGACAGAAATACCATGAATTCAAGGTCGGTCTTCTTCTTGATATCTGCCATTACAGTGTAGGTCTCGCGTGTCCAATCACCAGAACCTGTAATTCCCCATGCTATTCTTTTCATTGGTGACCTCTATAATCTGTTAGAGTTTCAGACCCCGAGCTACCAATCTACCGAATTCCGGATCGGCGTTGGTCAGGTTTCCGACCATTCGCTGCTGGATCGGTCTGTCAATCTTCAAAAGGTCCGCGACGAGGTTATCCACCAGATGTTCCTGATCCATCTTGCTCAAAGACCGATATCTCTCTCCCGCCTGAGTGAAATCATCGGTGAGCCTGATCTTCTGGCGTGTCACTTCTCCTTCGATGCGATGCAGATATGGATTGCCTGCCAGAGCTTCCATGGGGGCATCCGGGTCAAGGCTACTTGGCTCGTAATTGACCTGCCCGCTGAATTCCCCGATCTGCATGGATCCATCACGCTGATTGTTGTTGACAGGCACCTGGGGTCGGTTGATTGGCAGTTGCAGGTAGTTTGCCCCAAGCCGGTAGCGCTGCGTATCAGTGTATGAGAAGGTCCGTCCCTGGAGCAACTTATCTGCAGAAAACTCGATTCCCGGAACGATTGCGGCAGGACAGAATGCTGCCTGCTCAACCTCTGTAAAGAAGTTCTCAGGGTTGCGAGCAAGAACCATTTTACCAACAGGCATCAGCGGGAATTTTTCCTCATGCCATGTCTTTGTGGCATCCAGCGGATCAAAATCCTGTTTCAGTTCATCGGCGATATCCATCAACTGGACACAGAGTTCGTACTCAACCTCTCCGCCGCTTGCGATCGTATCGTAAAGATCACGAATAAGGTAATCCGGGTCAACGCCAGCGAGCCTTGTTGCCTCGTGGCGGTCAAGGTTCTGCACACCCAACTTCGGTTTCCAGTGGTATTTCACATACACGCCCTCACCTTCTGCGTTCACCCACACGTATGTATTGACGCCAAAACCTTCCTGCATCCGGTAGCTTTTTGGCGTCCCGCGGTCGGAAAAAAGCCAGATGATCATGTGCGTCGATTCCGGCGTCAGGGATATGAAATCCCAGAAGCGGTTATGTGCGGAAGAGGCTGATGGCATATTGCTACCCGGGTGCGCCTTGAATGCATGGACTATATCCGGGAACTTGATTGCGTCCCTGATGAAGAAGACCGGAAGGTTGTTCCCGACTAATTCGTAGTTACCCTCTTCGGTATAGAATTTAACGGCAAAGCCACGGGGATCACGTACCGTATCAGCAGAACCCCGTCCTCCGGTTACTGTTGAAAAACGTACGAATACAGGGGTCTTTTTCTCCGGATCCTGGAGGAATTTCGCCTTTGTGTAATCTTCCATGCTCTTGTAAACCTGGAAGTAACCGTGAGCTCCTGCCCCCTTGGCATGGACAACCCGCTCAGGGATGCGCTCCCTGTCAAAGTGAGCCATCTTCTCGATGAACCGGACGTCCTGCAGCAACACGGGTCCACGTTCACCTGCGGTCTCTGAATTCTGATTGTCGCTGACCGGAACACCCTGGTTCGTGGTCAAAACTTTTTCTTCGTTCATCATGTCAGCCTCCCTTATGGTATTGGTGACAGGTTTCTTATTCACTTATGCTTATCTGTTGATCCGGTAGTTCCGGAACAGACCCGGTGTTTCGAAAGTCACGAACCTCGGGTTTCGCTATCGCTCAAATCCGGGGCATCGCAATGGTGCATGGGGTTATTCACCATTTAATTGTTAGTTTCACTTTTTTTCAATAGGAAGGTGGCACGGAAAATAAACTTGAAAAAATTACATAAGTCTTATATATTACATACTTTTAGATGTAAACCTCCTGTACTTTCTCTTTATTCACCCTTCCCAATATCGCCGGAAGCTAGTGTCTCAACGATTTAATTTCCAGACAAAGAGGCAGTCCGACAAAGTCAGGATAATTCAACCGTAGACTAAGGAGGAAGCGATTACTCGCTCCCCCTCGTCTAAGAACGGTACGTGAGAGTTTCCCCTCATACCGCTCAAGCATCTTGCAACCCTTTAAGTATCGGGCAACGACGATCATTCGATCACCGCTTTTGTAATTCCGGTTTGCAGCCCGTTAACACTCTTTCGAGTGTCTGCAAGTCTCTCGCCGTTAGGCGTAATTGAGTATCTTACATTCACGGGTTTGCCTCCTTTCATACAGCAAGACACCACCGGTAAGTCTGCACCCTTTCGGGTTAAGGCAAATTTTGAACCCCTATACACCTCATTACAAGATGTCATTCGCTTTTTACCGATTCCGCTACCCTCTGCGCCTTTGTTACCCCGTACGGAGCTCCTACCCGGATTTTCTGGGAGCGCATAGGGCTTACCAAGTTCCATATCACAGATAATTATGAACGCCTTAGAAGCCATCTGTAAGCCGGAAACCGTCTGTCCATCCCCTATAACGTCCCTGTAGCCGTTATAGTCTGATTTCGTACCTTTTGGTCTAAGCGTAACAGTCCGCTTTCGCTTATCCTGCGTTACGACTCTTTCGATGGTTCGCATTACACTCTTCATAGCGTTCTTATCCTGGCAGTTGATCCGAATCGGATTTTCTGATTTTTCCACGTTGTTCCACAGGCTTACTGCGTGGGCGTTGCCATCCACGCATTCTGCGGTAGGATTACCCCGAATGGAAGGGGTAGCCGTTAGGCAATCCGTGATGCAGCTTCGTGTCACACACAGAGGGCACAGAGTACACAGAGAGAGGTTTTAATTGATCCTGCGTGTTATTCCATCCTTAAGGAGCACCACATTGAAATTAATTAGCAGTCCAAAGCGTTTTCCGCTTAGTTTGAGGTAGGAAAGCAGTTGCGCTTCGTGAACAGGTGTTATCTGGTTCACAGCCTTAAGTTCGACGATTACAGAATCTTCCATGAGAAGATCCAATCGGTATCCCAAATTGATTTTCATTCCGTCATAGATTACAGGAAGCCCAACCTGTGACAAGACTTTAAGGCCTCGTTTTTCCAATTCATACTTCAAACAAGCCTCGTATGCGCTTTCCAGTAATCCGGGTCCTAAGGTGCGGTGTACTGCATTGCTGCCCCAATAATCTTTTCAGATATTACGTTTAATTCCATCTTCTCTGTGCCCTCTGTGCCCTCTGTGGTTTTGTATCTTATGGTTTGTTCAACAAGAAATGCAAATATACAATTTAGATGCTTAATACTCGCACGATTCTATATTACGTCTAAAAATTAAATTTGCATGACACTAGATTGACTAAAATTAAATATAAAAAATGGCGTAGAGTTTTTTGGGTAAAGTTGTCAGCCCGAGCCAGATACATGTTGTTATATGATGTATTTGGAACTCGCGTTATCGTTTAATGAATTCATAGTGATTCAGTTTTATCCTGCCCCGTGTATCTTCAAGAACTTTTACACCACACATATTGATAAATGTACAGAATCTCTCCATAACATCTTCTAATTTATCAATGTCTTTGTATTCTTGGGGTTGTCGTTTTCGCCATGGAGTTTTTGGTTGTGATGTAAGTAATATCTCAGCCATGGGGGCGACTAATGCTTGTATCTCCTCATCGCCTTCTATTCCCCATTTTTCAAAGAAACCATGTGGTGGGTCATTTCTACAACTGCCACCTGTAAATATTGTTGAACGATGTTTAGATACATCATGTTGGTCAAAAATTTTCAAGATTAAATCTCGATTTTCGCGCCAGTAACTTTTCAATGATGGAAAATAATTATCATATCCTTTAATGAATCCATCCGAATAGTCTTGTGGTTTTCCCAAAATATTATATGGCGATATTTGTTTTAACTTTTTTTCATTAGTGACATCTAAAAATTGAGTTGAATTTGCAATATATCCAAGAGCATTTAATGCAAAAACCATACATTCGATTGCCGAATCCATATTGAAAAAAATTGATGATAGATGATATTCTGCCCCCTGGATACCACTTATAGGTGACAAAGGTGGCGTCCAAGAATGGACTTCACGATAATGAATTTTAACGCCAAGAATTCGATTATATAATCCGTATAAACCCCCTCGAAACTGACCAAACCAATCATCTTTGTCACCTAAATTATAGCTCTGGTCTGCTAAAAGTGCAAAGTTATCTAAATCCTCATAAGACGACAAATCAAATTCTAGGGTGTAATCAGTAGGCATTTTATTATCACTCCAAATATTTCATATAACGTTGTATATCTGAACTTACTTCGCATATCTCACCTATTTAATGTTATATCCGAACCTGGACCCTCTATATATCCTTCTGGACAAACTTCAATCATCACATACCCCTTTTCAATCTTCTTCTGCATTATGTTTTTCGACCTACCACTCTAACACACTATCCACACAACCAACCCGATCGCAGTGCACCTCACGACACTCTCCCGAAATCACAAAACCCCGGACTTAAGTACGGAGCCTGTACAACCGCGCCTCTCGCATCCGATCTGGCTGCACCAATGCTTCGCGTGTGACCCGCCAGCAGCAAACCCACGAATTGATCGTGGCAGAGTTCTCCGCGTTCCATGCTGGTAAATCGAAACTCATCTTACATAAAGTACCCTCATGAGTGTTACGCTCAGCACCAGTGCGGCGTGACCGCCCCATAAACCCGCATGTACGGGAGACTGATATCGATAAGTCTGCACAGAAAAGAACTGAAGGATCATGCTTAAAAGGAATGATGAACAACCTTCCTGCGAAGGCAGGTGGTTGATATGGAAGGTAGCAATAAGGCAGAAACAAGAACTCCAAATTCCCTCATAAAAGAAAAAAGCCCGTACCCACTCCAACACGCCTACAACCCGGTTAACTGGCATCCATGGAACAAAGAAGCGCTACAACGTGCGAGAGTTGAGGATAAACCCATCTTCTTAAGCATCGGATACTCCACCTGCCACTGGTGTCATGTGATGGCACGAGAATCCTTCGAAAGCGAGCAGACAGCAGGAATCCTCAACGAAAACTTCATCTGCATAAAAGTGGATCGCGAGGAGCGCCCGGATCTGGATGAAATCTACATGAAGGCTGTGCAGATTTTGGCTGGTACGGGCGGCTGGCCCATATCTGTCTTCCTCACACCGGACGGAAAACCGTTTTATGGCGGAACATATTTCCCGC
This sequence comes from Methanosarcinales archaeon, assembly GCA_030609345.1. Next base: position 10,831 of record JAUWCK010000016.1, read on the forward strand.
CCAGAGCAGTACGTGACTTACCAGCCTTCAATGACATCCTGCTGGCTATTGTAAGCAACTGGTGTGACAATCGGGATCAGCTTCAGAGAAGTTCCGAAGATATCACAGAGCTCCTGCGCAAGTCCTACCTGCAAAAGCCCCATTCCGGGGAGATCTCGCTCGATCTCCTTGATGACCTCTATGAGCAACTCGCACTCCAGTTCGATCCGGAATATGGTGGATTCGGTTCTGATGTGGCTGCATGGTCTGTGAAACGACCGAAGTTCCCCCTGCCCTGCTATCTCTCTTTCTTGCTTCGGTATCATCACCGGACAGGGGCGAAATCCGCACTAACGATGGTTGCAAAGACCCTTCATGCGATGGCAGAAGGAGGGATTTTTGACCAGTTGGGTGGGGGTTTTCACCGCTATTCCACTGACCGGCACTGGCTGGTTCCGCACTTTGAGAAGATGCTCTATGACAACGCGCTCCTCTCAAGGGTTTATCTTGAGGCGTATCAGGTTACAGGAGACCCAACTTTTGCGAGAATCGGAAAAGAGACGCTTAACTGGGTGCTCCGGGAGATGACCAACCCTGATGGTGGCTTTTACTCCGCGATAGACGCTGATAGTGAGGGCGCTGAAGGCGCGTTTTACGTATGGTCACCTGACGAGGTCAGATCGGTTCTCGGGGTGGAGAGGGACGAAGCGATCTGCCGCTACTTTGGGATAACGCCGCAGGGAAACTTTGAGGGCGGCAAAAGTGTACTCCACAAGGCTGAACATGAACCATCTGATGCGGCAGAAAGAGAAGATACGATCCGCGAAGCCATTGAGGAGCTTCTTCTGGCGCGTAACCAGAGGATACGACCGGCAACCGATGACAAGATCCTGACCGGCTTAAACGGTCTGATGATCAGGGCATTCGCCACTGGATACCGGGTGCTACATGAGAGACTGTTTCTTGAAGCGGCGACCTCGGCAGCCAGGTTCATCCTCGAAAATCTTGTGAAGGACGGGCGGCTATGCAGACGCTACCGTGACCGCGAAGCAACGATTCCCGGAACTCTGGAAGACTACGCGTTCTTCGTAGCGGCATTGCTCGACTTAT
>JAUWCK010000270.1 GCA_030609345.1 Methanosarcinales archaeon
TGCACCTGTCCGTTCTGCAGGCGGAACATCATGGACGGCATCAACGCGATGGACACGAATATCATCTTTAAGGATCAGCAGGAGATTCTTGCGGAAGCGATGGGACTCGATCTCACGCTGCCTGACAATCCGTATATAGCCAAACAGATGTAAGATTGTGTAGATATAATGGTTGATTTATTCAACCATTTCTATTTTTATTTCCATTGCGACATTGGGAAATAGACTTAAGTGTTAGGGGCTAATTTATAACATCGAGGGATCGCTTATGGTAAAATTTCAATTCCTGTTACCGGTTGATGGCTCTGATTATTCCAGAGTAGCAGTCAAACATGCCATACGGATGGCAGAGATGTACAACGCAGAGATTTCACCGATCTATGTGGTGGATACGAGAGCACACAAGGATGCCGCGGAGATCGAGGAAGAGACCGCGATCGGGCAGGCACTGATCGATGATGTGCAGGATCAGTGCAAGAGTCGCGGGATCGGCATACTCGAATCAAAGGTGCTTACGGGATCACCATACAACGAGATCATCAAGGAACAGAAGAGGATCGATGCCAGCGTGATCATTCTTGGCGCTTATGGTGCGGAACGTACCGAGGGCGAGATGATCGGCAGCACCGCTGAGCGCGTGCTTCGCGGCGTACAGTGTCATGTGCTGCTGGTGCGGGACAAACTCGAGAACGATCAGTTCTACAGGAGTATCCTGATCCCGTCCGACGGTTCGATCGATGCCGAATATGCTGCGAAATTCGCTGCAAGCGTCGCGCACAGGTACCATGCCGATCTGCTGGCATGTTCCATGATACGCACAGGCAGCGAGAAGGATATGCTGGAGGCAGGACGAACCACTGATGATGTAGTTGCACTCGGCAAATCAAAAGGCATCGAGACAAAGACCCTGATATGGGAAGGAAAACCCGCAGTCGAGATATTAAAAGCGGTCGGTGCCAAGAACATCGATCTTGTGGTGATCGGCTACACCGGAAAGGGCAGAGTCTCCCGGTGGATACTCGGGAGCGTATCCGAGAAGGTCGCGCGAACATCGCCTTGTTCGGTCTTTGTGGTGAAGAGTACCCGTGTTGAGCGGGTGTATACAGTTAAGGAGAATTAAATGGCAAGATTTCAGTATCTGGTACCGGTTGACGGTTCAGTTCAGTCAGACGCCGCGGTAGTACATGCCGCACGGTTTACCGAGATATACGGCGCGGAACTGACGATCGTTAATGTGGTGGACTCAGGCGTGTACAAGGACCCGGATGTTGTCAAACGGATGGAAACGACCGGAGAGATGTATCTCGACCGGGCAAAGAAGACTGCGGAAGAGTATGGCGCGACCGTAAATAAGACATCGGTGCTGGTCGGGTATCCGTTCGACGAGATTATTAACGAAGCAGCCGAGATCGACGCCAGCGTGATCTTCATGGGCGCGACCGGAATCTCACGTTCAGGACGCATCGGCGCTGTTGCAAGCCGTGTACTGCGCGGTGCGGAGTGTCATGTCATGCTGGTGCGGGGCGGCATCCCAAAAGTCGGTTACGAAAATATCCTCATCCCCACCGATGGCTCAAAGGATGCTGAGTATGCGGCACAATCAGGTCTTAGCATTGCAAAGAGGTTTCACGCAAAGGTCGCTGCATGTAACATCGTTGATACGAGCCACATCGTTGAGACCCGGGTGGTTACCGCTGCCGGTGTTGGCGCGGGCAGGCATTATGGCGATATCATAAAACTCCCGGAGTCGGCGATAAAGAAGATGCGGAAGCGTATGCTCGACGAATCCGCAAAGATTGCGGACCGGGTGAAGGAGATTGCGGAATCGAAAGGAGTGGATGCAAAGGTAGTCATGCGTG
>JAUWCK010000147.1 GCA_030609345.1 Methanosarcinales archaeon
CGGCGTCTACATCCAGATATGCACGTTCGGATACAAGGCGCTTGAGGACCAGGTACTGAAACGGATCGGACAGTGTGTCCTGACAGCACCGACGACTGCTGTATGGAACGGGCTACCTGATGCAGAGAAGCAGTTTGATACAGGCTTTAAGATGAAATTCTTTGCAGATGGTTATGAGTCGGAAATTGAGGTCGGCGGGCGCAAGGCGTACGCGATCCCGATGATGGAAGGCGACTTCATCATAGAGCACGGAATCGGTGCAGTCGATGGTGTTGCAGGTGGTAACTTCTTCATCCTTGCAGACAGTCAGATGACAGGGCTTACGGCAGCAGAGAACGCGGTGGACGCGGTCATGCAATGCAAAGGCTCAATCACGCCATTCCCTGGTGGGATCGTTGCAAGCGGCTCAAAACCAGGCGCGGACACGTACACGTTCATGCAGGCGACGACGAACCAGCGGTTTGCTCCAACGCTCAAAGACAAGGTCGAGGACACGAGCATCCCTGCCGATGTCAATGCTGTGTATGAACTCGTGATCAATGGTGTTGACCTCGAAGCCGTGACCGCCGCGACCAAAGCCGGAATTGAGGCTGCTACGAAGGTCCCGGGAGTCAAGAAGATCACTGCCGGAAACTACGGCGGAAGTCTGGGCGCGTTCAAGGTCAATCTTGGCGATCTCTTCTGAGGTCGTCTCTCTTTTTTTATTTTTTGTCATGTGATCCGGTTGAGCGCACTGCTACAAAAAAGGAGCCGAAATCATTAGTGAGAAGGATGTGGTTACATGGAATGGCCACCATAGGTTATCCTGAATGATCTGGCTGTGTCCATGATATAAATCACGAATGATACGAATCACCGCAATACGGGTGCATGAAAAGCGCACATACTGAAAATTTCAGAAACACTCGGTGTACGCCAAAGATAAATTCGCGATATTCGCGGCAAATATCTGTCGCATGAGCGTCGTTTTGCCGGATTGTCTTGGTCCGAGAATGGCTACCATCTCGGGCATGTCAAGGTTTTCCCGCACTGCCTGTTCCAGACTCTTTTTATGTAATTCATAACAAGAACCCTGCTAAAAGTTTCCTATCGATATTTATAGCAGGGACGGTATATAAAGATTTCCTGAATACCACAGGCAGGGGTCGATCGGAATACCTGGAGATATTCCCCCATATAATCAGCCCCGTCACCTCCACGTCGCGTCGACCTGATCGGGCCTGAAGTCAGGTATCACAACCGAATCCTCGATTGGGAGCGACTCGCCGCTTGCAAGCATCAGAAGACCGGTGTATGCGATCATCGTGCCGTTATCCCCCATAAACCGCTTCTCAGGCACGTGAAACGCCGCGCCCCTGTCAGCGCACATAATCTCAAGCATCTCGCGAAGACGCGAGTTTGCGCCGACACCGCCAGCAAGCAGCACATCGTTCTTCTCGGTGTGCGCAACCGCACGCTCTGTAACCTCGACGAGCATGGCAAACGCAGTCTCCTGAAGCGAGAAGCAGACGTCAGCGAGCGAATGTTTCGTAAGCGCCTCCTTTGCTGCGGTCATGAGCCCTGAAAACGAGAAATCCATCCCCTTCACCACATACGGAAGCGGGATGTACTCCGTTGCAGCCAGCGCCTCGCTCTCGATCTTGGGTCCGCCAGGATGCGAGAACCCCGCATGTCTTGCGAACTTGTCAAGAGCGTTTCCGATGCCGATATCAAGCGTCTCCCCAAAGATGCGGTATCTGCCGCCCCGGTATGCAAGCACCTGCGAGTTTGCGCCGCTCACGTAGAGCATGACCGGATCATCGATTCCGCACTGCCACCTGCCGATCTCGAGGTGTGCGACGCAGTGGTTGACGCCTATGAGGGGCACATCGAGCGAGAGCGCGAGAGCACGGGCTGCTGTTGCAACCGTCCTTAAGCACGGTCCCATACCCGGTCCCTGCGAGAACGCGATGCCATCGATCTCCACATCGCCTGCTGACTTAATCGCTTTCCTGATCACGGATGCGATGTGGGTGGCGTGGTGCTGCGCTGCTTCCCGCGGGTGGATGCCACCGGTCTTTGGATGGTACGTCGCAGTCGCCTCTGCGAGGACGTCTGTTTCGGTCACGACTCCCGCGGAGAGGTTCCACGCAGTGCCCTCGATTCCAAGGATGGTTCGGTGCATTGTTCTGGTGTTATGGTGGAGGCGGAGGTAAAAGTAACTGGAGTGCACTAATCCCACAATCCGAAAATACGGTAGAATTTGACAGCATCTGCGCCAGCCGCCCCTCACTCCAGTAACTCACTGATAACGATCTTCCCGCCATCAAACGTTGCACACAACCGATCCCCGATCCTTTTAGCGACCTCTTCCGGGAGTGTAATCGTCAATTTATTATTCTCACGGTCTACGCTGTAAACAAACTTCGCATGTAGCCCACCAGGTGTTTCCACCCATTCCCCTTCCGGAAGTGCCTCCATATCCTCCATACTTTCGATTTTCACTCTTCGCATATCCTATATCATCACTTCCCTCTTTTCATATATAATTTCCTCTCCGCCATTGTCGCATTCCTTGCAGTAACAACTCGATATCTGTGCCCATGCAACTTCAAAACAATGAACAAAGTCCTTCCATAAGACTCTCCTATCACTTCTTTCAACCGCTCCCCCTCTCTCGAGGTGTTTCGTATCAGGATTCTCCCATTCACGGCATTTCCCACTTCATTCGGCGAGACGTTGTGTCTGTGTATATGGTCAGACGATTTGCGATCCCATTCGATCAAAATCTCATATTCATCGTCGCCCACCCCAAACGGCGTGGTGCTGCGCGGCTTCCCGCGGGTGGATGCCGCCGGTCTTTGGCTGGTATGTCGCGGTCGCCTCTGCGAGGATGTCGTCTTTGGTCACGACTCCCGCGAAGAGGTTCCACGCAGTGCCCTCGATTCCAAGGGTGGTTCGGTGCATTGTTCTGGTGTTATGGGGGGGCGAGAGGTAAAGGTGTTATGGTTGCGGATATTTTATGGCGTATCTGTAGCATCTCATAGTTTATTTAAATTCTTCAAAAAAATTCCCATTTATGTCGTAGTCAAATTGAGGATACGCAACAGTGAGAACCACGAGATTCCACAGATTTCCACGAGATTTCTGTGTTAATCTTGTGTAATCTCGTGGTTGAAAATCATAGAGAATGTGACGGTTGTCGCCACAGTGTTTGGCTATGACAAAAAATTCCCATTTATTTCGTATACAGTTTTTGGAATTAATCCGAGTTCTACGTTTCCACACATATCTACCATTTTCTGATTCTGACGTTTTCTGTGGTCGATAGCGTTAACCCCCTCGTGTCTGTGGAAAAAAACGCGGCCCCCTCTCCCACGCCTTTCTCGCCTTTGCGACCTTGCGTTATATCAGAGGAACGGAAAAGAGAACCCGGCGGAGCGGGCAAACACCGCCAGCACGATCAGCACAGCAGCACCCGCCACCACAGCCGGAGGATTGCATCGAATAAATAAGGACGCAGACGTAACAAACACATCATGTCGGAAGTCAAGATTTTCTGGGACCCGAGAGGGTTCGAACTCGACTCGCTTGGAAAAAAGAAGTACCTGAGGGCAACCGATGGCGACACGCCATACATATCCGTGCCGATCAGGATGCTTTCCATCGACACCCCCGAAGTACACTACCCTGGCGCAAAGAAGCCATCAAAGAGCGATGATGACCTGATGCAACTCGCAGAATGGATCGATGCGGGCTATGCGCCTGTGAGTGACGGGCTTGGGGCGCACCTCTATCCGCGGCTTGCCACAGGCACGGCAGGCACGCTTCATGAGGGGCAGGGGAAGGCGGCAACAACCGCGTTTGAGGAATTGCTGACAGAGCGGCTGACAAAGCCAAGCGGCAGAAAGAGGAGCGTCTACATCCGGGCTGCGGATCAGCACTTCGACCAGTACGGCAGGCTTCTTGCGTATATGGCGCCGAGTTACAGCAAAAAGGAGCGAGAAA
>JAUWCK010000244.1 GCA_030609345.1 Methanosarcinales archaeon
ACCTTCTCTTGTCAGATACAGGTCCTGATACCCGCGTATTGTGCAAGCGGTGTCGTCAACGAGATCGATTCCGAGATAGATCAGCACAGCAAGGTTCTCTGGCGTTGCGAGCGCGGGGGCGTACACCGCTGTGTCTGGCAACGTGCTATTCTTCAGTCTCAGCACGGCATCGACAAGCGCCCTTGCCTGATTCTCAAAGAGTGCCGCCGCGCCGATCACATAGAGGTCGCGACCGCCCGGTATATCTGCCTGCGCCGGATGGATCACCTCGCCAACAGCGCCATCATGACCGGCTATCTGTGGTGAGAGTGGTTGCGCCGGGCGGTTGACGATCTCTGGTGGTGCATGGGGCGGAAGCGACCTGTGCGGGAGTATCAGCAGTTTACCGGGATCCGCCGATGTTTCCGGGCTGCCGTTCCGGTCCCACACGCACCCGCAATCGATGATGCTGCCCTGATGCTTCCTGAGCAATTCGGAGTTCAGGATCGCTGGCGTCCGAATTCGCTGATCCAGCATCAGTCTGCCGATCCTTGCGGCGCAGTCCCGGTCGGTTACTTCAAAGTATCCGGTCATCTGAACACATCCGCAACGTGATTGCATGCGCCGCGAAAGGTTGGTTCGCTATGGTGGATGGTGGGGTCAGATGCGAGGTATTGTACTGGTGTTTTGGCTGGCATGGTGTTATTCTCCTGATAGGGGGCGAGGGTGGGATTAGCGCTCTATTATACGCCGTGCCTTTGATAGACAGCCTCAACTCGCTTTCCAAGCGATTGGACATACTCAAGAAAACTCAGACCCTCGAGTTCTGATTCTTTAGCGATGATTTTCCTTGCAATATGAACCTGCTGTAATGCCGGATCGTCAGGAAATTCCGCATTTGCCATTTTTCTTACTTCTTCCATCTCTTTTTCTGTAATCTTACTCATGTTCTTTTACCTGTATTGAACGTGCCATCCACCATGTTCATCTACGGTCTCATCGATTTCTTTCATTATTCGGATAGTCTCTTTAATACTGCTTGAACCTTGCGAATCAAGTTCTGCCCCACCCCCTCTCAACCTCACACCGGTCTCCTGTACCTCGAGGTTTTCCGAACATAATTCCAGAAAATAATAAAAAGTCTCAATAAAATATGCGAAACGTTTATGTACCACAGCGGCAGTCTATACCTTGATAATAACTTGGCAGGTGGCGGGAATACACCCATCGCAATGCTTCGCATTGTGCCACCTGGCATAATATCTATTTCTTAACAATCTCGGAAATATCATCGATAAATATGGAATCATCTGCAATCTGCCGTAGTTCAGCACTGAATGAACTTTTAAAGCATGCCAGAACAATTCTTTTGCCTTCTCTTTTCACTTCTTCCAGTGCTTTGATGTAATCCTGATCTCCACCTATGATCACAGCAACATCAAAATTATCCTTGAAAGCGTGGGTCAGGAGATCGGTTGTGAGCATCACATCCACGCCTTTCTCCATAAACTTCCCATCCCTCATCACCAGAGGACGCGTCTCAACATGAAATCCGGATTCTCTCAATGCTTTATGAAAGCCGATCTGGGATTCATTTGTGGGATCGACTCCGCTGTAAAAATAGACTCTTATCAGGTCATAATCCCGGGTTAATTCGTCTCGGAGTTTCACGTAATCAATTTTATAGTCTTTCTGAAAGTTCTTGCATCCGAAGAGAACGTTTTGACCATCGATAAATATCATTGCCCGCTTGGCTATTTTTATGGTATCCATTGCAATCGAACCTCTTCTCTATTTGAGATCAATCTTTAAAATACCTGTTGTGTTTGCCTGCACCAGTCCACGCACTCATCAGCAAGGAATTTCACTTTTTCGCCTCGCGATAGGGTAGACCACATCCGCCCGCAATGCAGCGGATGCGAATGCTAACGCAGCACGGATTTTCTCCTCGGAGAGGCGCGGGTGTTCCTCGATGATCTGTTTAATACCCTCACCAGCGGCAAGTTTTTCCAGAATTAATTCCACTGTAATGCGTGTGCCCGCAATTACAGGCTTGCCCATCATGATTGCCGGGTCTGACTGGATAAGATGTCTTTGCATTGTGGATTCCTCTTTTTTGTTTGGGGGTGCAATGGGTAATATTTGTTTTGGGCGTGGATATTAAATGAGGGCGATGGGCGATTCTGGCGGTCAGCGGCATCTGCCTCCTCCTCGATTCGCAACATTTATGCACATCGCAACCAAGAGCAGCATATATGATCATCGGAACACGCGGGAGTGCGCTTGCGCTTGCGCAGGCAGATATCGTCGCCAGAGAGTTGCAGAAGATCGGCGTCGAGACCGAGGTTCGCACCATCAAGACACACGGCGATGTGGTCACCGACCGCCCGCTGCACGAACTCTCCAATGTCGGGGGCGTCGGAGCATTCGTGCGTGAGATCGATGAACACTCGCTTGCTGGCGATATCGATATCGCAGTCCACTCGATGAAGGACATCCCCACAATCCGCCCGGAGCAACTGACGACCGCAGCGATCCTCAAGCGGGATCCTCCGTATGACGTGCTGATCACCGGAGACGGTGACGGTGATGAGGACAGTAC
>JAUWCK010000066.1 GCA_030609345.1 Methanosarcinales archaeon
AGCGACGATGGCATGGAGAACAGGCGACCCTGGTCTGGTCTTTCTCGATGAGATCAATGCACACAACCCAACTCCAAAATATCAGATAGATTCCACAAACCCATGCGGAGAGGTCCCTCTACTGGACTGGGAATCATGCAACCTCGGATCGATAAATTTAGCAAAGATCGTCCGGAAGAACGATATCGACTGGGAACAGTTGAGAGACCTGACCGTTCTCGGGGTTCGTTTCCTTGACAATGTGATCGACGCGAACAGATATCCCCTGCCCCGGATTGGAGAGATGACCAGAGCAAACCGGAAGATCGGTCTTGGTGTCATGGGATTTGCAGATATGCTGCTCGAACTTGGGATACCATACAATTCAGAGGAGGCACTGGATCTTGGCAGGAAATTGATGAGATTTATAACGAGTGTTGCAAGGGAGACATCGGTCATGCTTGGTGAGGAGCGGGGACCATTTCCAAATATCGATGAGAGTATATGGAAAGGCACGAATATGAGAAACGCAACCCTGACAACCATTGCCCCAACAGGAAGCATCTCGATTATTGCAGGAACAACATCAGGGATCGAGCCGCTGTTTGCTGTTTCCTTTGTCAGAAATGTTCTTAATCATGCGAGACTGGTGGAAGTCAATCCCGTATTTGAAAGGGTTGCCAGAGAGCGGGGATTTTATAGCAGGGACCTGATGATCGCGATCGCAAAGACAGGTTCTGTGCAGGATATTGACATCCCAAAAGATGTGAAGGATATGTTTGTTACCGCTCTGGATATCGATCCGGATTGGCATGTCAGGATGCAGGCAGCGTTTCAGGAGCATGTGGACAATGCAATCTCAAAGACGATCAATCTGAGAAAGGATGCAGGCACTGGGGATGTGAGAAAAGCGTTTCTGCTGGCGTACGAATTGAGATGCAAGGGCATAACCATCTATCGATATGGCAGCAAGAGCGAACAGGTGTTATCATTTGGGGGGTATGTAAGTGCTGAATCAGATTATGCGGGCGGATGCCCTGATCGGAGTTGCCCTTACTGATAACGAACGAATAAAGCACTAATCTTAAGTGCTCGTGACATGGACGAAAAAGAGAGAAAAGGTATGCCAGAAAATAAGAAACAAGCCACCCAACGTGACCCGTTACCAGAGGACTTCGGTTCACTCGAAGAGTTTTTGGCATTCTGGGACACCCACAGCACTGCCGACTACGAAGATCAGATGGAAGATACGGATGTGGATATAGCCATCCACTCAAGCAAGGTATATTGTGCTGTGGCAAAAGACCTGCTCGCTTGAGCTGCCGAACCTGGGCACGACAAGAAGGAGTGTCGACAGAGCCGCTGATAAACCTTTGGCTCCAGGAAAAGGCGGCTACTGTGACATAGGGGGAGCTTCCACCATCGCAAGAATCGATGAAACCTCTTGCAAGCCAGAATCAGTTCCATCATCAAGATGCAGAGATACCGCTTTTCTTCAGATTCTCTATCGCTTCATCTATCGTCCTGCCCCGTGTAAAGACGTCGATATTTAATGTTCGAGCGCAGTAATATTCACCATCGAAATAGATTTCTGCTTTTACGATTCCGGGCATTTCTATTCTCCATTTAACGCATAACCCCCATATCGGCTCGCGGGATTGGGGCTGATCGAGTCGCATCACCCGATATACCGCAGGTCTTCGTCGCCCCTGTTCATCGATTCCTGCATCTGCTGCATCTCCTGCAGTTTCGCAACAACCTTCTCCATCTCTGCAGCGTGTTCATCGAGCGCCTGCGTGTCCACCTCGATGCCGAGCGCCTGACTGAGCACACGCAGCACCGCCTGCGAACTCTTCGGATCGACAAGATAGCCTGAGGTGATGCCCATCAGGCATGCTGCATCGATACCTCTTGCTTCACTCATCGCAAGCATAATCCCTGAAATACCAACGATCCCGCCCCACGGCTCGTTCTCCTGAAATTCGACGCCATATCCGGACAGTTCTTCGATCAGGTCAGGATTGTTGACCGCACCGACCACGCTGTCGGCATCCTCCAGTTGGTAGGTCGCATAACCGCCGAGCGTGTAGATCCGTGATACGCCAAGCTGCTGCGCGATGTCCAGAAACGCATCGCAAAGAATGTAGTGCCCTTCGTTGGTCACACTCTGGTAGTCTCCAACCAGAATCAGCAGATCGTCCCCGTTCTCTGTACGGTGCGCATACAACTCATTCCGGGACAGTCTGACCGTGCTATCCTCAAGCGCAATCACCTGCGGCGGCAGATGGGTGGAGTAGATATCGATGATCCGCTCTGCATGGAGTTCGTCGATCAGGTGCTCGGCAACCAGTTTGCCGACATGCCCAACGCCGGGTAGTCCCTCAATCAGGATCGGGGAGTGGAGTTCGATATCCTGCAGGACATGGATGGTGATATCACTTGTGAATGTCAGCGCCTGATCGCCCTCGATTCGCGTTATGGTGGGGGTTGTCATCGTTGATCAATCGGATTCGATTCTCGGTGCAAGGACGTACTTGACCTTACATTCGCCGCCGGTAGGTTCAAACAGCATGACTGCCGGGAGATCGCGCCCAAGATTGATGACAATCTCGCCTGCACCGCCAACACCCTTGCTGATATCAGTCAGATAATCCAGTGAGTAAAGCGACCTGACCTCAGCGGGTTTGATACTGATCAGATCCGAGCCGGTCAGATCGAGTCTGACATGATCGGTGTCGCCAGTCGCTTCCATGAAGAAGACGCCATCGTGCACGCCCATGCTCATGTGATCGCTCACCATCTCAGCCGCCTTGATCATCCGCTTGAAGACGCTACCCGAAACAGCGATCTCCGCTGGAAGATCGAGCGCAGGCACCGATGGCGCCTTTCGCATTGTGGACGGGTCGAGCAGGGATAAGGTGTACGAAAGTCCGCTCATGCTGATATCGAGTTTATGCGTATCAGGATCCAGCTCAAGTTCGACCTCTCCGCTTCTGTCTGCCATTCCGAGAATTTCAACAAATCTACTCAGGTCGATACCAATTTCACCCTCTGTCCCCTCAAAGAGCATGAACGCATCGTTGGATAATTCGAGCGAGACCATTGCCGCGTTTGCAGGATCGACTGCACGAGCCGACAAACCTTCCGGAGCGATCTCGAATCGCGCCTCGTCGACAACTGCCGACACCGCTTTGATCGCATCCTGCAATACCTCTGCGCTGATGATTGCCTTAAACATGTAATTTTCCTCCGATAATATAACAGGGTAGGATTGCATATATTATTAATCCTTGCAGAGGGTGGTCGGGTTATCGAGTGCCGGATTTTCCGCCGAGTTGGCAGCCCCGCAGACACAAAAGATAATACGCTTATTGCGACCCGTATCGTGTAGCATCAGACACTCCGGACCGGATTTGCAAGTGACACCGAACCATGCACAGAAATAACCACGATACAGACACACCTGGCAAGCACGACCTGCATATACGAATCGTCCTTAATGAGCCACTCTATGAGGGAAACATCGGATCAACTGCCCGCGTTCTCAAGAACTTCGGGTTTCAGGATCTGGTGCTCGTAAATCCCTGCCCGATTGGTTCTGAGGCATGGATGATGGCGCAGCACGCACGGGACATACTGAATGGTGCACTGATCTGTGAAACACTTGGTGAAGCAATCGCCGGTTCCGATCTCATCATCGGAACGACCGGGATGCGCGGGGAGACTGCTGGAAGGCATGTCCGGATGCCTGCGCATTCACCAGGCGAGGTGCGCGAGAAATTAAGCGGCAGGGCAGGAACCGTGTCCATTGTATTCGGAAGGGAGAATGACGGGCTCACGAATGAAGAACTGAAGATCTGCGACCTCCTGATAAGCATCCCGACCAGCGAAGAGTACCCGATCATGAATCTCTCGCACGCTGTCGCGGTGGTGCTGTATGAGTTGTGCGACATCGAGATCGGGAGCGTCTTGCTTGCGGATCGGCGCGATCTCGATCTGCTGTACGACCACATCGAGACCGTGCTCTTCGATCTCGGCTATCCCGAACACAAGAGGCAGAAGACCGCGCTGATGACGAGGCGGATACTGGGGCGGGCAGAACTGACAGCAAGGGAGGTCTACACGCTGCGCGGGATTCTAAGGCTGATCGACTATCACAACAGGTAGGGGCGAAATCCGGGGGGATTCGCGATCTCTGCCGAAGACTGGGTGATCGGTGCATTCTGACCCGGGTTTGACAAGCACTTCGCCTAACAAATGCAAATGCGCGAGAGGAATAGACAAAATTCACACCGTTTTATAGCACCCCCCCTACAATCTGTTCGCGCGCATCATAACATGCGACATTCATCACGCGAATGCCTGTAGCGGTGTAGAAATGGTTTTCGGACTATTTCCTGATCGTAAGCACTTGCATGTCCCAGACCAAACACCGAGATCGCCCCAAGCACATCCCGGATTTTATGTCAAGATTTATAAATGTGTGTGAACGATAATACATCAACTAACCAAAGGTTGTGCAGGAATGGATACAAAAGACACGATATATGCGGCGTTGATGGTCGTATCAGCATTTGTGCTGACGTTTAGATGGCTCAATTACCTGGAGAACCAGGATCCCATGATCTATGTCTCTGCGATGGTGCTGGTAGCTGCGCTCGCAGCGATGATCCTGAATGCGGATGCGCGGCTCAGGAGGATCGAATCCGAGATCGAGGCGAAGGAGCGATCCTTGCGGATTAATATTCAGGGCATGGAGGAGAGTATGGATCGCAAACTGGATGCCATGGCGGGTGAGACCAGAGCCAGCATAAAAGAGATCACAGGCAGATTATATCGATAAACAGCCATGCGAAAAGCGACTATTCACCGAAAGACAAACGAAACAGAGATCGACCTGACGTTTGTGATCGAGGGAACCGGCAGATCAGAGATCTGCACAGGCGTTGCCTTTCTCGATCATGTACTGGACTCGTTCACGAGGCACGGGTTGTTCGATCTCACCATCAGCGCGGCAGGGGATACCGAACTCGGTGATCACCATCTGGTCGAGGATGTCGGCATCGTGCTCGGGCAGGCGATATCCCAGGCGCTCGGCGATCATGCAGGGATTGCGCGGTTTGCCGATGTCAGAGTGCCGATGGACGAAGCGAGTGCAAGCGTGATCCTCGACCTTAGCGGGAGGAGTTACCTGGTGTTCGATGTCGGGTTCTCTTCAGACGTGGTCGGCGATCTCACGACCCAGATGGTGCCGCACTTCTTCCACTCACTGATCACGGGTGCCGGCATCAACGCGCACATCGCAGCAAGCGGCGAGAACGACCACCATGTAATCGAGGCGATCTTCAAGGCGTTCGGGATTGCGCTCGCGAGGGCTGCCACGGTCGAGCGGTCTGATGTTCCAAGCACGAAGGGCGTGCTCACCGGCTGATGAGCGCGGATATCCGCACATGAGGCGCGAGCTTCAACCCTCTGCAATCTCGATCTTTCTCGGCAGCCCTTCCCTCGCGCCAACCGCCTCTATGCACTTCGCGGCAACAAAGTTCCCGAGACGCCCGCATACGCCGAGCGGCTCATCCGCCAGTAGCCCATACAGAAACCCGGCGCAGAATGCATCCCCGGCACCGGTCGTATCAACGACCCTCGCAGCAAACGAGGGAATAGAGACCTCCGCATCCGATGTTCGGATGTAGCATCCGTCTCCACCGAGCGTCACCACAACGATCTCTGCTCCGATCTCATTTAACTCTCCCGCTCCCTTTATGTAGCCGGATCCCGTAAGGATCTCTATCTCATCGCGATTTAAGAAGACGACCCGGGCATTTGAGATGATCCCCCGGAGTGTGTCGAGCCCTCTCCTGACATAGAGCATCCCGGGCGCAAAGGAGATCTCGGCTTTCGATCGGTCGAGAATCTCTCTCTGCACATCGATTACGGTTTCGTCGACAAAGGAGGATAGATGCAGGTATTTCGCGCTTTTTACGTAGGATAGGTTCTCTGGCGTCAATGATAGCGCATCGTTCACACCGGGATGCACATACATCGAGCGCTCGCCGCCTGGATCGACAAGCACGATCGCGCTGCCGGTTCTGCCCCGGACAACCTCGATCCCCCGCGTGTCCACACCCTCTTTTACCATCTCAAAACGCAGGTATGCGCCATCGGCATCGTCCCCAACCCTTCCGATGAACCCTGTTTTTATGCCGAGTCTGGCGAGAGCCGCGATGGTGTTTGCAGCAGAGCCGCCCGGCTGCTCGCTCACAGAATAGACCCCGATCTCCTCTCCTGCCGCCCCGATCCGCTCGACAAGGTAGAGTTTGTCGATATTCAGTGCGCCGATGCCGATGATCTCAACCATGCGCCGCCTCCATAGTTCTGATACTCCTGCGATTATAATTGTCACCGCTGACAACCGATCCTTTGAGTCTGTTGAGCAG
>JAUWCK010000198.1 GCA_030609345.1 Methanosarcinales archaeon
ACTAACAGATGTTGAGTACATGCTGGTAGACGGAGATACCGTCATCTACCGGACAACAGACCAGAGGGTTGATGTGGTGCAGGCAACACCACTCTCAAAGGACTGGACTGTGCGCCTTCTAAATAATCATCAGTACTCAACCAGAGTGAAGATCAGAATTCCATCAGTAAAATCAAGAGATACCGTGATCGCCAGATCAGTGGATTTCACTGCAGAAGACGATGCCAGAATCACTGAACTCTACAGGGATGAGACAGGAGCAAGCGTAACGGTTCTGGGACTCTCGCAGGTGCCGTTTACCGGCGAGATCGTGTTTACGGTATCAAAGGATGGCGAGACCATCGAGGAGATCCGGGAACGATCTCCCATCCTGATGTCAGAGGATGATGAAACCATCGAGGTTATATGGAAAAGCAGGCTCCCCGCCGGCACTTATGAACTTTCTGTTAAAGTGGTGGGCAACGACGGTGATCTGGTGGACAGATGGGATACCGTCATAGAAGCAGAAGAAAGCAGATATGTAAATGTTTCGCAGGTTTCCACTCCCAAAAAGACACCGGGATTTAACATCTATCAAGCGGCTTTCGCAATTATGGCTATATATCTCTTCCGCAAGGATAGGTGATATCCGTGTACGAACTCTTCATTGCCCTGAGACACCTGACATCAAGGCGCAGGCAGACGATCTTCTCTATACTGGCTGTGGGACTGGCAGTTACATTACTCGTATGGTCCCAGGCGATGATGGTGGGTTTTACCGATGAACTGTATGCAAAGACTGTGGACAGGATGGCTCATGTGACAGTTGAACCAAAGCCGGATGAAGACTACATCCATTTATACCGCAAACTCACCGAGGACATCAGGGGTGTCGATGGCGTGGTTGGCGTGTCACCAGTCCTTACCGGGCAGGCGACCTTTGAGTACAAAGACATGAACAAGAATGTGGCTATGCAGGGAATCCAGGTTGCTGCCCACGATTCAGTGCTGCACATCAATGATAACATCATCAAAGGCAGTTTCAGGGACGTGGAAGCCACGCAGGGCAGCGTGGTGGTGGGTGACGCCCTGGCAGAGAAACTGGATGTGGACATCGACGATACCATAGATGCGTCCTTTCCTGAAGCGAACCCGGCAGCTCTGAAAGTGGTGGGCATCTATGACAGCGGCACGCCTCTGGATGAAACCCTGGCACTTACTTCCATGTCCACTGCCCAGAATTTTTTTGACGTGTCAAACGTAGTGAACAGCATCATAGTCCGTGGGGATGACCGGGAACAGGCGCAGGCAATATCAGAAAGGATAGATGCAATGGGGTATCCTGCCTCAAGCTGGAAGGAGACCAATCCCGAGATAATACAGACACTGAAGCTGGAAGGTACGAGCAATGCCATCATACTGGGTCTTATAATAGTGATAGCATCCTTCGGGATAGTCAGCACCATGTTCATGGTGGTCATGGAGAAGACAAAAGAGATAGGCATGCTCATGGCAATGGGGGTGTCCAGAAGAAGTATTATGACCATATTCGTTATGGAAAGCGGCATCCTGGGACTGCTGGGTGCCATACTGGGTGCGATCTTGGGTGCGACGTTAGCCATACAGATGGGGTCATACACCTACGAGGTGGGAGAGGAGGCTATGGCTGGCATCACCACGATTCCGTTTGTTGTCAGATTGCAGGATGTGGTCATTATCGTGCTGTTCACATTCCTGCTGAACCTTATCGCAGGGATATACCCTGCCAGCCGTGCTTCAAAGCTTAAGCCAGTGGAGGCGATAGGTCGTGAGTGAGGGAGCTTGGCATGTTTGAGCTTAATATCGCCATGAAACATATCAGGTCACGCCACCGGCAGACCTTATTTTCTATCGTTGCAGTAGGACTGTCTGTGGCGATAATCATTGTCTCCATGTCAATGATGAGCGGCTACACGAGCATATTGATCGATTCGACGATTGAGAACCAGGCACATATCACGGTCCTTCCAAAGGAGAATGAGGATTATATATACCTGTACCGCGGGCTTGAGAACCATATCCACAATCAGGAAGGTGTAGAGGCAGTCTCGTCATATTTCCAGGGTGACGCTGCCCTGCAGCACAGGCATGATGTGGAAGGGGTAGTATTGTATGGCATCAACCCTGAGGATGAGAACCGGGTTGTTAACAGGGAAGATGATATGTTTGCAGGGGAGTTCACATCCCTTACAGACCCTGGCAGCCGCATAGTCCTTGGTTATAAACTAGCCAAAAACCTTGAGGTGGGCATGGGTGATACTGTCACAGTCCAGATTCCCAGGGCAGAACCGACCGATTTTACCATTACCGGCATATTCCGGACCGGAACCCCGGCTGATGAGACAACGGCATTTACAAACCTTGGACGTTTGCAGGATTTCTATGGGGCAGGGGATGTGGTAACCGGAATGGGGGTCAGGATATCTGACGTCTATACCGCCGAGACCCTGGCTAACGGGATTGAAATAGAGACCGGTTATGACGCCATAAGCTGGATTGAGCAGAATGCAGATATACTGAACCTGCTTGAGACCTCGGAGAGTATGGTTTATTTCTTCTATATTATCATCTTTGCCATATCGGGTTTTGGTATAGCCAATGTCCTTATTATGATCGTTATGGAAAAGGTAGGTGAGATAGGTATGTTAATGGCAATGGGTGCGCCCCGGCGGAGCATAATGCTAATATTTTTGCTGGAAGCAGGAATACTTGGGCTGGCAGGGGTTATGATCGGATCGGTACTCGGGTATATCTCATGCCATCTCATTGCATCATATACGATCCCGGTGCCTCCTGAGATGTACTTCGGGATGGATCACCTGCCGATTGTGATAGTCCCTGAGAACTTTGTTACAGCAGGAGTTTTTGCTATGGTAATTAATCTTATCGCAGGTGCATATCCAGCCAGGCGTGCTTCAAGAATGAACCCGGTGGAGGCGATACAAAGTGCCTGATGAGAAGATAATCGAGATACGTGATCTGACCCGGATCTATGGTGACGGTGCTCCGATCAGGGCTCTTGATGGGGTGAATCTGGATATCGAACCGGGGGAGTTCCTGGCGATTGTGGGTCCGTCAGGCTCCGGGAAAAGTACTTTGCTCCACCAGATCGGTATCCTTGATACGCCCACGAGTGGCACCATTCTGCTCAATGGCGCCGATATCACGAAGATGTCTGAT
>JAUWCK010000140.1 GCA_030609345.1 Methanosarcinales archaeon
CGTGCTTGGGCACCGGAGAAACGTGAGAAGAATCGAGAACGAGATCGCATCCGCTGCCGGGGTTGATCCCGAGTACGTGCTTGTGGACATCCCGAAGCCGCCAGAGATCGTGGAGACGAAGGCAAACGTCGTGATCGATCAGCGGTTAAAGCCGCTTCATGAGGTCTCACATCTCGTTTCTGCTCTCGGTCATGCGCAGCGCGACAACTGGCGGATGGGTGTGTACACGCCTTCCGAACATCGCGACGTGGTTGCGGCTGCTGCGAGGGAGTTCTTTGGTGTGCGGAAGCACAAGCAGTTCAGGCTGGATGAGCTGATTACGTGAGTTTTTGGGGGAGGGGTTGTGTCCAAATGTTGATTTCATTCGTACAGATTACAAAGAAAGCCAAGGTACAACTCCTTAAAGGGCATGAATGCAGAACTCGTCAATCATCGCGGAAATGAAAAAGTGTCAGCACTGATGACACAAAATCACCCAAATATCACCAACTTTGATCGATGATTTCAAACCGAGATTCTTTGGTAAGCTCAATTTTTACCTCGAAACTCTGGACCATGAGATTATGAAAACAGACGCACCGGCAAAAAGGATATATGGTTGGATAGCTAAACTGGAAGAGTGTCATACTGCTCTGATCTCCACTGCGGCGATAGGTTAGGAGCTAACTGGTAGGGAGGCTGCAACATGAGCGATATTAAAATTTTCAGAATTCGGGATAAGGCGGTTCATGAACTGGAAGGAACTTCAGTCGAATTGGAAAAATCCCTCCAAACTCTAATAGAGGATAATCTGGATTCTCTCCTTGGAGTTAGGTTTCTTGCCACTGAATATACTACAGGCAAAACTCACGGTGGACGTATCGACACGCTTGGGCTTGATGAAAACGGCTGTCCTGTTATCATCGAATATAAGCGGGCGCTGAATGAAAACGTCATCAATCAAGGTCTTTTCTATCTCGATTGGCTGCTTGACCACAAGGGAGAATTTGAACTTAAAGTACTGAGAATGCTTGGAGAGGAAGCTTCCAGTGAGATTGAATGGAGCACACCAAGACTGCTCTGCATTGCTGGCGACTTTACAAAATACGATGTACACGCAGTCCAGCAAATGAACCGCAATATCGAGCTTATCCGTTATCGACGATACGGGGATGGGTTATTGCTTCTGGAACTTGTAAACGCGACCAGTGTACAGAGCGATGCTGGAACTGCAAAAACAAAAGGAATCAAAATGGTGAGCGATTATAAAACAGTTAGTGATTATCTCGCTCAAGCTGACACTGAACTTCAAGACCGCTTTGAAGCATTGAAAGCATTTCTTCTTGCACTGGGTGATGATGTACAGATAAAGACTTTGAAATATTACTTTGCTTTCAAGAGAATTAAGAATTTTGCCTGTGTCGAAATCCATCCACAAACGAAACATATCTTAGTGTATATTAAAATCGACCCAGATAGCATCACATTGGAAAATGGATTCACACGAGACGTGCGAAACATCGGACATTTCGGTACTGGCGACTTGGAGATCATTATTTCGTCGGATGCAGACAAAAAGAAAGCAGAGGACTTGTTGATTCGAAGCTACGAGGTAAGTTAAAAGAGGGACGATATGATCGACGTATCCACAGACGCATCAGATTGGATTGTTCGTGAATCTGCAACCCCCCACGCCAAAATGTCCCCTACATTGAAGGGACCGAAAATCTCGCGCCGGCTGCGCGAGAATATCTACCCGGAGAACTCGTGCAAGCTTTGCGCGAGCGATGGATGGGGGGAATCTGCCACAGCCCCTGGCAGATATACCATGGTTCCATAACGTCATTATCATCGAAAAGGTCAAGGATCCCGTGCAACGTATGTGGTACGCTCACAAGACAATCGAACATGGTTGGTCCCGGGCTGTGCTGACAGTTCAGATAGAATCCGGGCTTTACGAACGGCATGGTAAAGCAGTGACCAATTTCGACTGTACGCTTCCTCCACCGCAGTCAGACCTTGCCCTGCAGGCAGTCAAAGATCCTTATATTTTTGATTTTCTTGACCTTGCGGATGACGCCCGTGAACGTGAACTGGATAACAACCTCCTGAACCACATTCAGGAATTTCTGCTGGAACTTAGGTGTGGGATTTGCCTTTGTGGGCAGGCAGGTACATATAGATATGGGATCAGGATTTCTACATCGATCTGCTTTTATACCATCTACGGCTGCGATGTTTCGTTGTGATCGAACTGAAGATGAAAGCGTTCAAGCCCGAATACGCGGGCAAGATGAACTTCTACCTCTCGGCGGTGGACGATCGTATGCGCCACACAGACGACCAGCCCAGCATCGGCATGATACTCTGCAAAACCCACAACCGGATTGTGGTGGAATACGCTCTCTCGTGACGTGATCAAACCGGTAGGGGTTGCGGAATGGACGACCCGCCTGACCACCTCGCTGCCGGGCGATCTGAAAGGCAGCCTGCCCGCTATTCCCGAGATCGAAGCGGAGCTACAGGGTGGTGATGAAGAGGGAACTGATAGTGATGTGAGTCGCCCATGACGCACAAATGTTGTTGTGGGGCATATTTTGGATTTCATGACATACAACAGAGTTTGTGTGCCATACATGCACCACAAAGATGGTGGGAGGATACGCGCTCCAGTGCAAATGGGTCAGCGCTGATGACACAATATCGCCTGGATATCGCCTCTGCCTTCACAGTTGCAGTTCCGCTTGACGTGGAGGCTACCAGAGTGGACGTGATAGAAGCATGTGGGAGGTATCTTGACCGGGTTGTCTATCGTTTTCGGCGATCTACTCTTGGCATCAGTTTCATCTAGTCCTAATAGAACGCCTCTACTGCCCTGCGAAGCGTTTCCGGGATCTCCCGCGTCGTTAGCTGGTCGAGCCCCACAGTCGAATCAAGCGTTAGCGGCGTAACTGAGATGTGGTGCTGTGCGAGAGCATGTACATCGGTGCCGGGTTCGTCGTCCTGCACGAGATCACCATCGATCCAGTAGTACGGGCGCCCCCGCGGATCATGCCGCTTCTCAACAGCAGTCTTGAATATCTTTCTCGATAGTCTGGCGATCTCGATCTCGGTATCAAGGGACGCGTTTCGCGGGATGTTGACGTTGAGCACATCCACACCATCCGGGAAACCCTTTTTAAGCGTGTGTTTTGCAATCCTCCCGACTATATCGATCCCTGCATCGAAATCGTACACATAATGTCGGAGATCGTCGAACTTGTCGCCCTGATCCACCACCTGAATCGATGCCGCTATCGTTGGGATGCCGTAGCTGGCAGCTTCGAGTGCAGCACCGATCGTGCCGGATGTGGTCACTGTGTCGGTGCTGATGTTCTCGCCGATATTAAACCCGGATACGCAGAGATCAGGGAGCCGGTCCAGGATGGCAAAGATCGCAAGGATCACGGAATCGGCAGGCGTTCCCGCGACAGCATAAGCCTCGAACGCGTCCAGTTTGATCTCAGAGAATCTCAGGGGCTCGAAGACCGATACCGATCTCCCGACACCCGATTTCTGCATCGATGGCGCCACGACGCTAACGTTCCCGAGATCGCGGACGCTCCTGTACGCTGCCCTGATGCCTGACGAGTACACGCTGTCGTCGTTTGTAACGAGTATGGCTGGTGGCATAGATGGATGTGGATCGTGATTCATGATGCTTACCGATCTCTGGTTTTTGTGGTCATTCGAGTTAAGGGTTCTGGGGGGACCGGGATGGTGTGAACGAGATGATTAGGGGATGTTATGAAATAACCTCATCAACGTTGAATCCATAAAAGTTTTCAACCACATGATTACACAGATTTCCACGAGATCAATCTTGTGATAATCTCGTGTATGGAGTTGTGTTTGGATTGATGGATTTTTAACCCACCAATCTAAACTATCTCTGCCATATTATCGATACCCGACGTACGAACTCGGCTCCTTCGCAGGCACACCGCCCTTAAACATCTCCTGCACCCGCTGGTAATGATCCGTGATATCCGTATTTGCGGTTGGTCTTATCTTCTGTATCGCCTCTTCGAAATGCCGCATCTCGATGCGATCGAGATCCCCGTATATGTTCAGTTTACCGTTCTCGTTTTTGACCTTCAGGTCGAAGATTCGCCCCTCGCCGATTTTTAAGGTCGCC
>JAUWCK010000213.1 GCA_030609345.1 Methanosarcinales archaeon
GAGAAAGAGAAGGTCGTCTCCGAGGATATCGATGTTGAGGATTTCATGGTTCCAGAGGAAGCGTATGAATCCGGAGCAATGAAGAAGAAGACGCCGGGGTTCACTGCGCTGATGCTGTTGATGGCATTGATACTAACCATATTAATAAGGAAGAGGAGGTATAATAATGGACGATGAAAAATGTAAACTCGAGGATCACTTCAGAACAGGATTGTTCATCATTGCGATGTTTCTTGCGCTGATCGCCACCTTCCAGTTCTATTTCTCGGCGCAGGAGGTGATCGAGACGTGGCTTGAGTACCAGTACGTCCCGATCTTCAGGGCGGTCTTCAGTTTCTTCGTGCTCTGCGCATGTATCTATCTGACCAGGTTCTACATCATCTCACGAAGATGATACAACCGTGATATCGAATAGTATCAGATGATTCGCACAATTCATGTTTTATCGATGGAGATTCCTCAACCTCAAAATCCGGTTCAACTAAAAAGAATGGTGTCCCGGATCCGTGTAAGCGCGTCATAGATCCGCTCTCTCGACACCGCGTACGATATCCGGATGAAGCCTGAACTTCCAGGACCGAATGCAGACCCGGGGGTGACTGCGATATACGCTTCCTTAAGCAAGCGCTCTGCGACATCGTCCCCACCCCCGTAGTCGGTAACATCTAAAAAGAGATAGAACGCACCGGCAGGCTTCTTGCAATCGAACCCAAGCGATTTCAACCCATCAACCAGAATATCCCGCCGTGCTCTGAACTCGGCTACCATCGAATCGACCGATCCGTGATCGAACCGTAGCGCGGTCACGCCTGCGTGCTGGACAAAGGATGCGGCATGGCTCACCGAATGCGACTGTAGTTTGAGCGCCGCTCTGACGATATCCGGAGGCGCTGCCATGTATCCGAGACGCCAGCCAGTCATCGCGTACGATTTCGAGAAGCCGTTTATCGTGATCACGCGGTCCTGCATCCCATCAAAAGACCCGATGCTGTAGTGTTTCTTGTCGTAGATGATCTTCTCGTAGATTTCATCGGAGAGTACTGTGATGTCGTTATCGGTTGCGATCTCTGCAATCTCCTCGAGGTATTTTTTCCCGAATACAGCCCCGCTCGGATTTCCCGGGCTATTTATGATGATGAGTTTTGTTTTATCTGTGACGTAATCCCCGATGTCATGCGGCATGAAATCCTGATCTGTTGGAACCCATACAGTGCGGGCGCCCGCGTACCTGATGCAAGCATCGTAAGTGACCCATGCCGGATCGAGCAGTATCGCCTCGTCCCCCTCATCAAGCACCGCCTGCACCGACTGGAAGACCGCCTGCTTTGCGCCAGGAGTTACAAGGATCTGATCGGGCGCGGCATCGATGTTGTTCTCGGTGTGAAGTTTCTCCGCGATCGCATTCTTAAGTTCAGGGATGCCGGCAGCAGGCGTGTAATGGGTCTCACCGCGGCGGATCGACTGGAAAACCGATTCAGAAATGTATTCAGGTGTGTCAAAGTCCGGCTCGCCGAGACTCATGGTTATCACGTCATTCCCCCTCTCCTCAAGTTCGGATGCGAGTTTTGCTATCGCAAGCGTTGCGGATTCTTCTATAAGATCTAACCGTGCAGATGTCATACTCTGGACTCTGATTCGCTTATCGCCTCATAAAACTATGTTTGAGTGGTGTCAGAAGGGCAAAAACAGTACCTGCTCGGGTAACTTGTGGTAGGAACCACAAGATTACACCGATTTCCACAAGATTTCTGTGTTAATCTTGTGTAATCTCGTGGTTTATACGTGGATATCCGCACAATACTCGAGTAAGTACCAAAAACAATTTCAGATGCCAGAATAACCATCGATCCGGTCGGAAAACCGTGAATGGATCGGCAAAAGGGGCTGAAACATCCACCTTATACGAAAGACTCCAACTATTTAAATGATAGCAGCATCATTGTGATTGAAGGATGGCAGAGATGATCGGGCAGATTGCAGACGAACTCAAAGAGCACGCTCCTTTCACGTTTTTTGGGGCTCTTACAGCTATCGCCATCATGCTTGCGATCGTCTATGGCGGCTTCCTCCCGCAGGTTGCCTCGATCTCGGAGAACATCTTTTATGTCCTGCATCCGGCACATGTTCTATTGAGTGCATCGATAACCACGGCTTTATACGTACGATACGGGAAGGGGAAGCTGTGGATCGCACTCCTGATCGGCTATACCGGTTCGATCGGCATAGCAACGATGAGCGACTCGATCATCCCCTACATAGGCGAAGTCCTGCTCGATCTGCCGAATAGAGGACTCCACATCGGCGTCATCGAGAAACCGCTGCTGACAAATCTTGCAGCTCTGCTCGGCATCGCGATCGGTTACATGTACCGGGAGGGCGCGACCGAGTTCCCGCACGCCGGACATGTCCTGATAAGTACCTGGGCATCGCTGTTCCACATAATCATGGCGCTTGGCTCAACCGTGAACTGGGTCCGGATTATCGGCATCCTGCTATTTTTATTCCTCGCGGTCTGGATCCCGTGCTGTACGAGCGATATAGTGTATCCTTTACTATTCACAGAAAAAACCGAGTCGTAATACGGACGGTATCCCAAAGTCTGTGAAAACAAAAGATATAATAGTGGAGGCGATAACCATGAGAAAAGCAATCGGAAACATAGATATACCACAACGACAAAGTGTAATGATCATGATATCGAAACAACCAAGAAAGCAGAGAAAAGCGCAGTATCAAGCGCCTCTGCATAAAAGACAGAAGTTTATGGGTGCACACTTAAGCGAATCGCTGCGGGAGAAGTACGGACGGAGAACGTTTGGTGTCCGGTCCGGAGATACCGTAAAAATCATGCGCGGCGAGTATGCTGGCACAGAAGGCAAAGTCGAGCGGGTCGATCTGAAGAAGGGTACACTCGCGATCGATGGCGCAACGTTATTCAGGGCGGATGGGGAAGAGGTTCCAAGACCTGTGTATCCGTCGAATGTGATGATAACCAAACTGGATCTTGATGATGA
>JAUWCK010000236.1 GCA_030609345.1 Methanosarcinales archaeon
GTATGCTTCTTGCAGTAGGGGCAGTGGGTTCGAAATCTTGCTGGCATTTTCATCTGATAACTTCACCTTTTGTCTGTTTTATCGTAACTGGCAATACCACCCTGCGCTTGCAGAGTACATTTGCATTGAGGTTTGGTAGTAGTACCACATCATTCTTTGCAAGGGTATAGTGATGACTGTCCGCCCCCATAAAGGTTGGTACATCCCTAAGCACGCGGACGACCGTGTAATCGCTCAGGTTGCCGTTGTCATGGTCTTCGTGAGGTGCAGGCGCGATAGCAAGATCTTCACGCGCCTCTGAAACGTCTTTGGCGCGTTCATCTACATCTTCCACAGGTTCCGTATATTCCTCTGACCGGATATCTTCTGTGGCTGGCAGGGTTGACCCGCCTGTAACCAGCCTCTCGATATCTGCCCAGCCCTTCCGCACAGCGACAAGCACCGAATCGTACATATCACGCTCGACCGGCGTCATCGCATCCATGTCCTGCTTGATGCCCTTGATCTCTGCCAGTATATGAGATGATGCGAGATTGACGATCTTCCCAACCCGGAGTTCGAAGATGCGCTGCAAACGATTTCCCGCTGTCTCGAGTTCGTCAGCAAGGAGTTGTGCTTCCATCCCGGGTGCGGTCTGTTGCTCCTCTCGCAGTCCATCGAGATATACGCGCACACCCTCATAGAAGTCTGGCTCAAGCTTTGCGAGTTTCGATTTTTGCTCTCTTGTGAGGATGTTGCGCAGATCTTCGAAGTCCATGATGCATATTCTATGCCCGTGTTACTTCAATCTGGCGGCAGACTCCGAAACATATTTATAGGAATCGGTAAGGGTTACACAACATCTTATGATAATATTGACGAGGAGTCTACCATGAACAAAAGTCAATTATTTGCACTGTTGATAGTGATTACCCTTGGACTGATCATTGCCTCGATCATATACTATGATTCGGACGCATCGATCGAGATGGAGCAGTGCGGCGGCTGTCATAATTCCGATTGTACTCAGAAGATGGCGGGTGCAGGTACATGGCCCACGGTCTTTAATACAATCGTCCCTGATCAGAGGGGCGAGCGTGCAGTACCATGTACAGAGGGGCATATACGCGGATGTACGGAGTGTCACACCCCCACACATGGAAGCAGGCAACTGCACGTGGGTATGACCTCTTCTGAGTGCTCACGCTGCCATACCATGCCTATCGCGCCGATGTACACGGAATGCACAATGTGCCACGAGAACTACCAACACGCTGATCCAAAGATAACCGGCGATTGTATGTCCTGTCATCCAGCACATGCGGCAGATACCAGTGCCGGCTGCGGCGACTGCCACGTAGCGGAGTACACCGAGCTTATGACATTTGGTGGCGGACACGCGACAAAGGACACCAGTTATGATGCGCTCCGCCACAAGCTGAGCCCGACAACGTACAGTTACGAACAGCCGTTGATCGGAGAAGGGTGCTACTCATGTCACGAGGAACATGCCGAATCCAGGAACTGTCTGGACTGTCACACGCTGGAACATGGTTACGGGCTGGCTGATTGCATGGCATGCCACAATCCACATGCTCCGACGATGATCAAGTTCGATACGATCGTGACCAGTGAGCAGTGCATGCTATGCCACGAGGATATCAAGCAGGAGTTCATCGATCATCCGACACTACATGCAGCCAAGAACTGCACGGACTGCCATATCGAGCACACCGGATCAAGAGCGTGTATCGATTGCCATGCCGACGCGCACAAGGACATCGTCGTGGATGTTGACTGCATGACCTGCCATGAGAACGGACATGCACCGATCTGATTGAGATCCGATTCCGCCGGATTCCGGCGGGATTTATTTATTTTTTCCGGGCATTTTTCTGGAAACATCAGATTTTCTTGGGTAAGTGCAACTACCAAAAATGGAGTGATATTGGTCTGCAAATCCGTTTATACCTTTAATCGGTGTAACCAATGTTAATCAGTGGCAAATAAAACTTTTAGCCACAGATTAACACTGATTTCACTGATTCCAGAAGTCAATCGTACCAGTGTTTGCAGGACTTCGCCTGTGATGCAGGATATGGTCTTTGGGAAGATCACCGAGATCAACTGCGCGGGTACCTCGATCCCGATCGTTGAGCAAAACGCAGGAGGTCGCTTGGGATCTGACCGCTGGTACGTGCTTGAGATGGACAGGCATTACCAGAAGCAAACAGGGAATTTAATTGCAGAGGACGCGAGAGTTTGCGGAGAATGATAAAAAGCTCTGCGCCCTCCGCGTGCTGCCAACAGCAAAGCTCCCGCATTCCGCGGTTATTTTTCTTGCCAGAAAACCAGAGAATCGTAATCAGGAGATCAATCAGTACACCTGAAGTTGCCGTTACGGCTCCTGAATATTCAACCGCTCGCGATTAATATCGACGATGTGGTTGATGAGATCCGGACTCAATCCGGAATTTCTGCCGGCTTTTTTAACGATCTCATCCCTGCGAAGTCCGTTCTTCTGGTGGTCGAGTATCTCTAAGATGATGGCATCGCTTACTGTGTGGTATTGGTCAACGTCCTTGCGATGCCCGCGCAGATCACCCGCGAGCAGTTTGATGTTGTTTGCGGACAGAAACATCGTTGCTGACTTTGACATCGTTCTCTTGTATGAACTTGGGATGTGCACCACCAAAAGATTCGGACATGCCTTTATCAGCGCAACCAC
>JAUWCK010000102.1 GCA_030609345.1 Methanosarcinales archaeon
TCAAGAACGATCCTGCGACCAGAGCAGTGCCTGTGGTTGCGCTTACCGCGCACGCCATGCGCGGGGATGAGGAGCGGTTTAGGGAAGCAGGATGCTCCGGATACATCTCAAAACCGATCGATGTCCACCAGTTCAAGCCGATGGTTGCACAGTATCTGGGAGCGTGAATTAATCACGATAACACCAGTAGCGGCGGGTAACATGGACGCTATAAGATTGCGTGTCCGGAAATCCGTAGTCGATGCACGGCTCGATGTCATATAGTACCTGCTCGAGTAACTTGTGGATAAAATCAGTGGAATTTGTGTATCTGTGAGCGTAAATAATATTAGTTATCTACTGTCAATATAGATTAGATATATATCTACTAAAATAATATTATTCTGCACGAGTATTGAGATAAAACTCCGGAAGTGTAGCAAGACGAGCTTGTGCATCACCACCCGCTCAAATCGCCCGGATGTACAATCTGAAAGAATGCCCTGCGAATTGTGCTTGAAGCGATGGGATCCGATGCCCGGAATCGGTGTGATTACCGCATAATGCCCAGCGAGATCTCTGATAACCGGTTGGTGCAGCTGGGAACAACCTATAACTCGATTCGCCCGGCTGCCGCCTGCAGGATCATGAGCGCGTCGAGCGAAGTGACGCACCCATCGCCGCTGACGTCGGCTGCGTCGTCGTGTGCGCCGCTGGCTGCAATCCGAAGCGCGATTGCGGCGTCCGCGGGGGTGACGTTACCGTCGTGGTTGAGGTCGCCTTTCTTGCTCATGGGCAGGCTCGGACCGCCGTCATCCACGATCACGCCGTTCACTGCAAGGTCATCATCACCGATACCGCCGTCTGTTAACGTTATGGCGATGATCCGATCCCCATCGTCATCGCTGACTGGAATCTGATACCAGTGAGGCGTGGGGTCATCCGTTGTCGGTCCATACTTCCAGTACTCTGTGCCAGTCGGCACGTTTTCAGGGAACGCCAGCGGAATGTTGACGCTCTCTCCGCCGGAGATGCCGGTGATCTCTAAACTGAAGAATCCATAGACCGGATTCAGACTGTCAGGCACATCAGGCATCGCATCCGGGGGGATTGCAGCAAGATTCTCAATGGTGCCCGCGCTGCTGTCAAGATAGACCTCGCCTTCGCCTGTTGCAGAACCAACTGGTGTGCCGGATGGCGTTTCCGAGAATGTGTATTCGGTGGAGTCTCCGCCCAGTATCTCGCCCGTCTCTACATCCTCGTACCAGCAGTTCCATCGGTAACTTCCTGAATCACTTCCCGTGAACTCATAGATGTTCCACAGCCAGTCACTGGTGGTTGCGTTCCAGTCGCGGTCATACAGTGGGACCTTTGTGTCTGAGAATAGTGGATTATCGCTTCCCGGGTTGAAGTCTGTTTTGTCGTAATGTGCGTACCGGCAGGTTCCATCCGGCATGGTCATCGTGATGTATGTCTTTACAGTATGATCGGCGATGGTGCTGGTTATCACTTTGCCGTACAGGGTATCTCCCACTCTGAAACTGGTGGCTCTCTCTGTGGACACTCCCGCGGTTGTGGTTTTGTTGAAGTACAGATCGACATCGATCGGGGGATCGGTTTCAACTACGTAGGTGGGTTCGGATCCAATTGTCAGATGTATCGAGCTTGGGTCTGCTGGGAAATCGGCAGTTCCAAGAACGTCTACTGTAAATGTTTGTGGCGACTCTGGGAATATCATGCAGTTGGTGACCGCACCGGAATCAGCATCGTCGATATACCACAATACCGTTACCTTCTTCTCTGAATTACTGAAGACTCGTTGGTAGATCGTTTTTCCGGGTTCTATGAGTATATCCTTGTTTTCTGCTTCGGAAGGGGTGAGTCCTTGTAAAATGTTGGCGTTGGTGATTGTTTCCAATATCAGTAATGGATCTACCGCAGGCACCTCTTTATCGTCCTCGCACTTAACATCGATAACCGCACTGTAACTTATTGGCATTTCAATTCCATTTGCGTACATCAAGGTCATGAGTCTTGAATCATTTTCGCTGCCATATTCGGTTATCCAGATTGGTTTACCTCCGATACCATAATCGTTTAATAAATCCTTGACTTTCTTAATATCTTTGTCAAAATATTCAGGTTTAGTTGTATCGTTATAATAGTGTATACCTACTTTATCCATGTAAAAATCATTTTCGTAACCTCCTTCGTCTTTTATGACTTCCAGCATCTCTCTAAGATAATCTATATTGAAGTTGTGATTCGGGTTGCCTTCCAGATCGGTATTCATACCCAGACCACTACTTATTATCACGGTATTTTCATTTGCGGATTTTGCTGCAAGGTATGCGGGTTTAAGCCGATATTTCACATAATTTTCCGGCGTTAAGTAGCCATGTCTGAGATCGCATGATTCTCCCGGTACACATGGTTCAGGATCAAAATGTTCGCTGTAACGGCTTATATCAACTTCGTTACCAACCTCAAAGAATCTAACTGGTCTTTTTAGCCCCGGCATATCGCTATTTCCATCACGGTCATATCTCTCGACCACGTGATAGACATAATCGTAGTACTGATCAAAGGTTATTGTATCAATTGCTGCTATATTGTCATTTTTTACATTTAAGAGATATAATAATCTGGGTGAGTCGTCATCCTGGTACAATTTCACCAGATTATCAGGACCTGCTTGGTATGTTATGGTATTACCACAGGGGGTGTCGGTATCGTTGTAACTATAGTTCCATCCTGCGCTGCTCCACCCTGAACCTTCCAGGTCTGTCGGCTCAAGACCGATCCACCATGCCTGATCCCGTATGATGCCAAAATCCCTGCCGTATTCCTTGTACTTTGGAAAACCGATATCTCCAATCCAGTTGTCCCAATGGGCGTTGTTGCCGATAGGTGGGATGATGCCTGATGCATCCGTGTGCAGGATGACGAGGCCATTACCCCAATCGGCTACGTACGCATAATCACCTGAGACTGTAACACTTCGTGCATATCCTGCGGTGTTGTAACTTCCCGCAAGTGTTGGTGCTGTTTTGCTGCTGACATCCACAATCACAAGACCATTAGAACCATCGGCTACGTACGCATAATCACCTGCGACTGTAACACCCCATGCAGCTCCTGCGGTGTCGTAACCTCCTGCAAGCATAGGTGCTGCTTTGTCGGTGATATCTACGATCACAAGACCATTACCCCAATCGGCTACGTACGCATAATCACCTGAGACTGTAACACTTCGTGCATATCCTGCGGTGTTGTAACTTCCTGCAAGTGTTGGTGTTGTTTTGCTGCTGACATCCACAATCACAAGACCATTATCCCAATCGGCTACGTACGCATAATCACATGATATAACAACATCATACGCAGGTCCTCCTGTGTTGTAACTTCCCGCAAGCGTCGGTGCGGATTTGTCGGTGATATCCACGATCACAAGACCCTGATCACCATTGGCTACGTACGCATAATCACCTGAGACCGCAACACCCTGTGCACGTCCTGTGGTGTCGTAATTTCCTGCAAGCGCAGGTGTTGCTTTGTCGGTGATATCCACGATCCTCACAATACCATTCCAATGATAGCCACCATCGACTACATATGCATAATCACCTGAGACGGCAATATCCCCTGCATGTCCGGTGGTGTCGTAACGTCCTGCAAACGTTGGTGCTGATTTGTCGGTGACATCCACGATCACGAGACCCTGATAATCAGCGGCTACGTACGCATAATTACCTGAGACAGCAACACGTGCATTTCCTGCGGTGTTGTAACTTCCTGCAAACGTTGGTGCTGATTCGTCGGTAATGTCCACGATCACAAGATCATAATAATCGGCTACATACGCATAGTCACCTGAGACAGCAACACCAAATGCATAGTCTGTGTCGTAACTTCCTGCAAACGTTGGTGCTGATTTGTCGATGACATCCACGATCACAAGACCATTAGTATGATCGGCTACGTACGCATAATTACCTGATACAGCAAGACCAAGCGCACGTCCTCCGGTGTCGTAACTTCCTGCAAGTGTTGGTGCTGATTTGCTGCTGACATCCACGATCACAAGACCCTGATAATCAGCGGCTACGTACGCATAGTCACCTGAGACCGCAACACCCCATGCAGTTCCTGCGATGCCATAACTTCCTGCAAGCGCAGGTGCTGATTTGCTGCTGACATCCACGATCACAAGACTATTGTGCGCATCGACT
Organism: Methanosarcinales archaeon; assembly: GCA_030609345.1. The sequence goes on from JAUWCK010000102.1 coordinate 4,212, forward strand.
ATGTACGCATAGCCACCTGAGACAGCAACCCCCCGTGCATATCCTGCGGTGTCACAACTTCCTGCAAGTGTTGGTGCTGATTTGCTGCTGACATCCACGATCACAAGACCATTAGAACCATCGGCTACGTACGCATAGTCACCTGAGACTGCAACATCATCAACAATGCCAGAGGTTATAACCCGCCCCAATTCCACAGGTGAAGCCGGGCTGCTCACATCAAGCACAACAAAATCCTGCCCTTGACCCGTGTATGCATAATTGCCAGAAACTGCGCACGCATACGTAGCACCCCCGAAATGCCCCTCAAACGTCACATCCACCTCATCAGCCGCACCCACTCCCGCGCTCGCCACGCACACCGCAGCGGCGATGAGCATTAGCATCGACATCCTGCTGCGGGTCATGCCGCCGCCTCCGCCTGCGTGCCCACATAACCCGCGCCGCCATCATCATCCACAACCCACGTTGCGCCCGCCGTCGTACCCGCACACGCAAGCACCAGCAGCACCGCGAGCACGCCCGCGCTAACGATCACCGTTCGCAAAACAATACGAGTTTCGAGCAGGGGGAAATATCTTGTCATAACAATCAACTCCGCTATGTTACATTCCACACATGCCATACGTCCATAAGTACCTTTTGCATCACAGAGACTATCGTGCCTTATGGCGTTGCGGATGAAATGTCGAGTAGAGCCCATAGCACACCTTTTTTTTGAGGTAATAGCCCCAAGGTTGCTATGAGCCCCCTCACAGAACCGGACTTGAAGATTTCCCTCATCCGGCTCTTCAGAAGCACATCCTCTACGAGTTCAGGTTGT
>JAUWCK010000134.1 GCA_030609345.1 Methanosarcinales archaeon
GATGATATAGAAAAATACCTGTTCACCCCGCCAGAGCCACCATTCGTTTTTTTTGTCACATCGAGCTACAAAAAACATGGGTCGTTTCGAGCACGGGTAAACGACTCACGAAAACTGTTCTATGTGCAGTTCGAGGACAAACAAATCCTATTCAGTCCAAACAAGTACAAAGAAGTGTTTGAACTGATGAAACGGATGTATCTGATCTTCAATAAGGTAATGGAGATCGGTAAAGGGCAGTACATCCACAAACGGGTATTTGAGTATGGACTATCGAACTGGAAGCGAGATGAGGCGATATTAGAACAGTATCGAGGATCGCTGGTATTTGAATTGCTTTTGTACGCATTGAATAAACCGGAGGACACAAAGAATGGCAATAGAATGTGAGAGGATGGACGACGAGCTCAGAAAAGACGCTCTGGACGTTGTCGAGGCGTGCTGGCACGGGATCAATTGGGATTCGGTCGGAAGTCGGCGCAGGATGCGAATCTATGATGAGTTTGCTGCGAAGATACGAAGCGCAGCGCACACCGGCAGATTCACGCATTTTTACGGGAATCTGTGTCGGAAGATGGAAGCTGCCCCGTATGGCGAATGGGCAGCACAAGCAAGGACAGCAATACAGCGGATCGAGAAAAGAAGTCTTGATCTTGACGTTCTCGAACTGATAATCGCAGAGAATCAGTATCTTGTATTACTATTAAGAGAGCAGAACGAGATCAGGAAAGCAGCGAGAGAAGCTGAAAAGAACAAACAACAGACATTAGGAGGAGTATAACCATGTACGAACGAATTGAAGGAACTATAGTATCGCAAGAGCCCATATCACATATAGGAGAGACGTTATCGACAATCGCACAATTCAAGCGAGAGAAAACTCTTTTCAGAGGGAAGATAGTTGAGATACCAGTCATATCAGGGAACGCGTTGCGCGGGATCATGCGGCGCAGGGGATCCTTCCGGCTGCTGGAGATTATCGGAGTCCGGAAAGCAGACTTGGGCGAGGACGTACAACATGCCCTCTTCAGCGGCGGAATGCTCAAGAAGGGAGCTGGTGGCGGTACAATCGATATGAACTTCATCAAGGAACTGCGAACGATGCTGCCGATGATGAGCGTATGGGGTACGACAATCGGGCAGCAGATGATCGGTGGAAAGCTCGATGTCGGGCAAATGATACCAATATCCTGCCAGACAGCGGTACGAACCGGAATCGAGAGCAACATCAGCATCCACAGCCTGCTCGATGAGGTAGCGCATACCCGTCGTGACGACATGGAAGACAAGCCAAAAGGCAACGATAAGGACTCACAGAAACAACAGATGCGCTATCAGACAGAAGTCCTTGCGGCTGGAACGCAATTCAGCCACTACTTCACGCTCAAGGATTGCAACGAGATTGAGAGGGGCGCATTCATGTCCACACTCTACCAGTTCATGCAGTACCCGAAGATCGGGGGCATGAGTGGCAGAGGCTTTGGCATGATCAAGATGGATTATGTGGTCGATGGGGCAGCGGTTGAGAAATACGAAACATGGATCGGAGAGAACGCAGAGCAGATCAAAGCATATCTGGCGAAGTTGGGGCAGTTATGACCCACTATCCTCAACTCGATGAATACGGAGAGACAATCGATCCGGCAACATTCGAGCCGATGAAAGTCATAATGGAAATGCGGTCGCCGGTAGTGACGACCGATTACATTTTTTTAGACGGGCTGGTTTCCTCTGCGGTCTTCAAGGACCGCGTCCCGAACCATTATGATCTTCCGCAAGATACAAGCGAACTGATTCACATACCGCTTCCGCTTAAGCAGTACGGCACAAAAGAGCCGTTCTATGCAGCGAGTATCGGATATGCTGACGAGATGGTAGAAGGCATTGACCACTGGCGCAAGCGAACAGAGATCGACACCAAAAAGAAGATACAGGTTGGCAGCGGGCAGTATAAGATGTACGACATGCCGATGCCTACAATGTGGGCGGAGCGGTGGATATTCTACGCGAACGGCGATATAAAAGAGGTGCGGCGGGTGCTACAGGCGCATATCAGCGCAATTGGGAAGAAGTGTTCACAAGGGTTCGGGCACATAAAGCAGATTATGGTTGAGCCATCAGAACATGATTGGAGTATCGTCAAGGACGGCGTACCAATGCGACCAATCCCGGAAAGCGGGGCTTATGGGTTTGATATGGACTGCGATGTACTGATGTATTTCGCATATAAGCCACCGTACTGGCATCGTTTGAACATGACACAGTGCTATATGCCTCTGTGCAGAGTATGAAGCCAGAAATACAGCACAAGGTTGATTTAATGCACGCTAAACTGCCTGCTTTCAAAAAGAAGGTAGCAGCATCACTTGAATTAATCCGAACATGCACAGCAAATAAGATGTATGTGGCGGTCAGTGGTGGCAAGGATTCTACCGTCATGCTTGACCTCGTAAGGACGGTTGCGCCTGCCACTCCTGCTATTTTTTCAGACGATGAATGGATGCTGCCAGAAACGGAAACATATTTGGAGCAAGTCACGAACTTAACGCGAATAGCATCACCAGCATGGCATTCTTATTTCTTTGTATCGAATAAGAAGAAGCGAGACGACATAAGATGGATAGAAGGCGCAGCAAACAACTCCATGCAGACCTACGCACGGCAGAAATACGACTGTGCTATGATAGGACTTCGGAAGGACGAGAGCAGCAAGCGGCGCATCCATATCCGGGTACATGGTGACAAGTTCACCACAAAAGCCGGCATGACACAGTGCTATCCGCTTGCAAACTGGACGACGGATGATATTTGGGCGTACATCAGGAGCGAAGGCATTGGATATAACAAGGCGTATGATAAGATGTCAGCGATGGGGCTACCACGACACGAACAGCGAGTGGGACCGTTCGCAGTTGAGGCAGTGTTGGGATATGGTCAGATGGTGATATTAAAGAAAGGGTGGACTGATATGTATAATAGATTTGCAGCGGAGTACCCGGAGGCACGGCAATGGATATAGAAACCCAATATGCAATTGAGACCGAAGCGAGATCACCGACCTTCCGGGTGGCTTGCGTTGAGACAGCGACCGAAGCGATAGGAATCATAAAACCCGGTATGCGACTGGTAGGGCTTACGAAGGGGCAGTTCTCGATGCTTGATCTTATGAGGGCGGCGTTAACCCAGACCGGGGCAGCGGACGTGACAGTATCAACATGGACGTTCGGCATTAGAGACATCGAGAACGCTCGATGGTTGATCGATAATGGACAGATTAAATCGCTCAAAATGCTTACGGATCGGAGCTTTGCAGCAACACAACCAGAGTACGCAAAGCGATTATACCAACTATTTGGTGATGAATGTATCATCGCGTCATTCATCCACTGCAAGTTTGCACTTATTCAAAACGAGAATTGGAATATCGCTATAATGTCCAGCATGAACTTCAACCGCAATCCACGCTGGGAGCAGTTTGATATCGAGGACAACAAGGACATTTGCGACTTTTTCTCAAAATTAATTGATGAGATGGACGAAATATCACCAGTCGGGACGACCATAGCCAACGACAAAGCAACCGAGATATTCAAAGAAGCGTTGAAGGGCGCGACGTGTGGGAATAGATACCTTGCAGAGATGACACCGCGAGAACGCATGGCTCGATTGGGATACTCCAGAGCAGAGGTAGCAGAGCGAGAAGGGGGGGGGGCGGAGGCATACACTACCGGAGCGAGAGGGCTGGAAGATTCCTATCGAGAGGCGGTTGTATCAGCTGCACTTGGCGGCAACACGAAGGCAACAGAGCAACTCAAAAAATGGATACGGATGCAGGATGTGTAATTGGTCGTAACCTTAATATATCACTTCAAATATATCATAAGCCATGCCAAAGAAACTAATAGACCGTGACAAAGCGTTTGAGATTTATTACGATGCCGGGGCAGTACGCAGTCTGCCAAAACTATACCATACTCTGATTGAGCGATACCCCCCCGATACTACAAGTTCATCACATAACCGTCCCACAACCATCACACCCAGCCAGAGAACACTTGGGGTTTGGAGTAAAAGAGATCACTGGCAGGATCGCATATTACTCCGAGATAACGCAGTCAGAGAGGGCTTGCAAGAGGCATCGACGGCGGTTGTGGTCGAAGCGAAGATCAAGGAATTGCAGCAACTCGATACGGCATACAGCGAGATTGAATCGGTCAAACCACTAATAGTGAACGCCCTGAAC
>JAUWCK010000176.1 GCA_030609345.1 Methanosarcinales archaeon
AGTCTTCCAACCCTCGCCACAGCAACCGCACGGTCGCCCGGATCGAGCCGCATGATCCGCACACCCTGGGTATTCCTGCCCTGCATCCTGATATCGCGCACAGGAATCCGGATGATGTTCCCGTTCTGGCTGGTGACGAGGAGTTCATCGTCCTCGTAGACGGTTTTGATCGCTATCCCAAGCCCGTTTCGCAGATTCGGGATGATCGTGATGATTCCTTTACCTCCGCGCCTTGTGACGCGGTATTCATCGAATTCGGTCCGTTTCCCGTATCCGTTCTCGGTCAGGGTCAGGAGCGCAGCGCCCTCCTCCAGGATCTCCATATCAACAACGTAATCGTCAGCCGCAAGACTGATGCCCCTGACGCCGCGTGCGCTCCTGCCCATGCTGCGCACGTCAGGCGCATGGAACCGGATCGCTTTGGCGTGAGCGGTACCGATGATGATGTCATCGGAATCGGCAACCATCCTGACAGATACCAGTTCATCCCCGGGATCCAGCTTAAGCGCAATGATCCCGCCTTTGCGCGGGCGTGCAAACTCGGAAAGCGCGGTTCTCTTGGCAATCCCGCGTTTTGTCGCCATGACAAGATAATGATCCGAATCAAACGTGCTCACCTTGACAAACGCGGTAACGCTCTCGTCGCCTGATAGCTCCAGCAGATTCACGATCGCCTTCCCTTTCGACTGCCTGCTCCCCTCTGGAATCTTGTATACCTTGAGCCAGTGAACCTTGCCCTTGTCTGTGAAAAAGAGGATGTAATCGTGGGTGTTTGCGATGAAGATATCTTCGACAACATCTTCTTCCTTCGTGCCCATACCGATAACGCCCCTGCCGCCGCGCCCCTGCCGCCGGTACGTATCGACCGGCACACGTTTGATGTAGCCGGTGTTCGAGATCGTGATGATCACATCTTCTGACGGGATCAAGTCCTCGTCCTCGAACTCCTCGTGCGCCTCAAGTATCTCCGTCCTCCTCGGGTCCGCATACTTCTCTTTTATCGTGAGGAGTTCCTCTTTTATCAGATCGAGAACTTTTTTGGGGTTTGCGAGCACTTCTCTTAAGAACGCAATCGTCTCTTCGAGCGATGCATACTCTTCCTCCAGTTTCTCGCGTTCAATACCTGTGAGGCGGCGCAACTGCATCTCAAGGATCGCTTTCGCCTGCACATCAGATAGTCCGAAATTCGCAATCAAACCGTCTCTTGCTGCCTCTGCCGTCTTTGATGACCGTATCAGCTTGATCACGGCATCGATGTTATCGAGCGCGATCTTCAGCCCGTCAAGGATGTGCAGCCGGTCTTCTGCCTTTTTAAGATCGTATATGCTTCTCCGGATGATTATCTCTTTTCTGTGATCGATATAACACTGCATCAAGCCCTTGAGTGGGAGAACCTTCGGCTCGCCGTTCACCAGCACGAGGTTGATGATCCCGAAGGTTGTCTTCAGTTGCGTGTGCTTGTACAACTGGTTTAGGATGACCTGCGTGTTCGCACCCTTCCGGGTCTCGATAACGACCCTGATCCCGTCCTTGTCTGATTCGTCCCTGAGATCGCTGATGCCCTCAACCTGCTTCCCCTTCACGAGATCTGCGATGTTCTCAACGAGTTTCGCCTTGTTCACGCGGTACGGGAGTTCGGTAACGATGATCCGCTCCCGATCCTTCGTAGTCTCGATCTCTGTTCTGGCGATCATCTCAACGATGCCGCGTCCTGTCGTGTACGCAGCCAGAACCCCTCTAAGTCCGGTTATTGCAGCAGCCGTCGGGAAATCCGGCGCCTTTACATGCGCCATCAGTTCGTGAACGGTAGCATCAGGATTGTCGATCAGGTGGATGGTGCCGTCTACGACCTCGCCTAAGTTGTGCGGCGGCATATTCGTTGCCATCCCAACAGCGATCCCTGTCGAGCCGTTCACAAGCAGATTTGGGAGCAGTGCAGGGAGAACAGCCGGTTCTTTCAAGGAATTATCATAATTCGGAACGAAATCAACGGTATCCTTGTTTATGTCATCGAGAAGCTCTTTTGCGACCTTCGCCATCTTTACTTCAGTATATCTCATCGCCGCCGCGGAATCGCCGTCGATTGAGCCGAAATTCCCCTGCCCATTGATAAGCGGATAGCGGAGCGAGAACGTCTGCACCATCCGCACAATCGTGTCATAGATCGCGGCATCACCATGCGGGTGGTACCTGCCCATCACGTCACCGACGATGCGTGCCGATTTGCGGTGTGGCTTATCCGGCAGCGACCCACTCTCGAACATCGAGTACAGGATGCGGCGGTGCACAGGTTTCAGTCCATCCCTGACATCGGGAAGCGCACGCCCGACGATCACGCTCATCGCATAATCGAGATACGAGGACTTCAGTTCCTCGGTGATTGCGACCTGGCGTACCCTGTCAGTCTCCGGTTCTAACTGTGTTTGCGAGTCAGGGGGTGTGGTCATGTAGCCTCTGCAATATGTTTGTCCTGCTGGAACTTAACACTTGAGAATGAAATTCCCTGCACGATCAGGGAGACTGTCTTTCAGACTCTCGACAAGCTCCTCGCGCACCTCGCCGCTGTAATAGTCGATCCGTGCGGCGATCGTCAGTTTTGATGCGAATCTCCGTGCAATCTTGCCGCGCACGCGGCGTGGGGACGCGTGGACGAGTGGGTGCTGGAAGATCACGCCGTGCTTTGGAGGGGCTGCCCCGCGCAGATGCCGGAACATCGCCCTGTTCGCACCAAGAATCTGCAAGCGACTTGCAGGCATCCTGGCAAGTTTCCCAAGCCCGCCTGCTATGCTGATCAAACGTGCAGCAAGCAGCCCGCCTGCAAGGTTCGTGAGGTTTGGCGCGATAAGGGTCGTCTCGTCCTGGATATACTCGATGAGTATTCCGCGGCTCTCGTACAGATCGGTGAGATTCTGTGCAAGGGTGCGCATTGCAGGCGGGACCTCGCGCCTATTTAGAATTTCCTTAACCGCATCCTCTGACGGCAGGACATCCTCCGCGTACATGGAATACCACTCGAAGAGATGCTCTGAAAGCAGATTCAAGGTCGGACTTAAGTCATCAAGCATCTTTATTGCATGGATGACCTCCTCGTCCCCGCGTGCAGACCGCAAGACCTCTTCTCTTGCGAGCCGGATCGTCACCTCATGGAGCAGTGCACGATACTCGTCTTCAGAATTAACTATACCAACGCCTGAGAAGAACGTGCGGAGGTCTGTTAACGCCTCTGGCGTCGACGCCCGGGACAGAGAATTTTTCACGGGCGTTAACGGATCTGCCGTCGATGCTTGCATCATCGGACGCGGGTTCCGGTCCAGTAACATAGAAACAATCGCATCGACTTCAACCATTCATTGTATCCTCTTCAAATTAAATTGTAACTGAGCATCCACGTCTGTAAGGCATTCGTGTAATTCGTGAATGCGCAGCATCGGCGCAGCCATCTACTGGTGCTGATTTTATGCCAACGGCTTCGCTCGCTACACTCACAGTCACGAATTCCACGAATGAAGCGAATGA
>JAUWCK010000193.1 GCA_030609345.1 Methanosarcinales archaeon
TCCTGATTCGAAATGCATCAAAAGATCCGGGTTTGATGATTTCCATCCATGCAGTTGTGCTGTGATGCGGCGCATCCGATCGAGGTACGTCGATCCATCCTGGTATCTGCCCTGCAGCAGATGAAGCCCTGCAACCAGTACACCATCCATCTCCCTGATGTGCGCATCAGAAAAACCCTCGAATGCCGGATCGACGTAGATGGCTATGTTTCTCGGATCATACGTTGCTATGATTCGGTTGTCGCACGGCACTCTGATCGTCCGGTCGGGCAGTGCAACCTCCTCGCCCTTTTTAAAATCGAAGACATGGTGTATGGAATCCTTCTCGTCCCTGACCGCATCGCACGGATTTGATAAAACGATACCGCCATCCCCGTAAACCGGAATCCGTATCGCATCTCCTGCCAGCAGGTCTGCCTGTTTCCTTGACATGGCTGCCACATTCAGGATCACGACCGCGGCTCCGAGACTGGAGAGGACGTCCGCAGCGATTCCTGCGTTTCCACCCAGACGCAGCACAGGTTCATCCTTTACCAGAGACGGCGACTCCCTGATGGCAGCAGGCGTTTCAAGCTGGTACTCGCCGCCGGTTCCGCGTCTCATACATGCAAGCAGGAGTGCAAGAAGATCATCCATGTCGCGGATCAGGTCAATTGGATCCGGCGGATCTGCAATCTTGCGGTCTCTTAAGTATTCAGTAACTTTTGCTCCATCGACGGTGCACACCGAATCGATGTTAACATTGTAGCAACAGAGTATCTGTTGTGCCTTCATGCCGCCTCGAGATCCAACACACATCCTGCGCCCTGCCCGATCCCCTCATCGATCCGCACCTCTATTCTGCTGACATTCGCGCCCATCCGGGAAGCGATCCCGGATGCAACATACTCGCACAGGCTCTCTGCGCTCGTTGAATCGGTCGGAACAAAGACGACATCATCTGCCGGAAACCGGTAGTTTTTCTCGCCGATATCAACGATTACGCCGTCGCCATCTGTTCTGATCTTTATGCGGGGATCGTTCCTGGCGATGATGATGTGGTGATCGAGACTGCCGCATATCTCGGCAATCAACTCCTTTAAGAGTTCGAAATCGATGATAAACTCATCACTCCGCGTCCCGTGTACCTTCACGCTCACCGCATAAGTATGCCCGTGCAGTCTCCCGCATTTTTGATGGTATGGTATCAGATGGCAGGCAGAAAATCGGAGTTTTGCCATCCATCCGTTCAGTTCAATCCACAAGAGAATCGCCTTTTAGGTCAGGATCTTCTTGATCTCATCTGCTGCCTTGCCAAGTTCCACGAGCACAAGTCCGAGACTGATCTCTGGCGGGGTGAGCACCACAACCAGTGCTTTTGGTCCGGCACCGATCGCAACCAATTTTCCATTGTTCGATTCAACGATCACTCGGTCCGGTATTCCTTTTTCCAGTTCCGCAGATGCGGTTTCCGCAGCGCCGAGCATCGTTGCAGACATGGCAGCAAACGTCTCATCATCGCCTTTCTGCATACGCGATACCATGAGCAACCCGTCCCGACTCGCAATCACGCTTGATTCGATCTCCCCGGTCTTCATAAGATCTGATAAAACTTTATTTAACATTTCCGTTGTTGCCATGATCAATCCTCCGTTAGATCAAAACGTATGACGCATTCCCCAGTCTCCTCGTACTCGCCAGCATCCTTCCGCCCGCCCCGAACCTTCCGATCTATCACGTTCTGGATCAGACAGGTTGCGAGAATGCCGACAGGACAGACTCTGGTTGCGGAGATGCCGATCTTCTCACGCACATCCTTTCCGAGATGGTGTCTGCAGTGTTTCGTTGTCAGCACCAGTTCAGCATCCTTCATTCCCACCTTCACATCATCGGCACTCACACCACGCTCGAAGAGCAACTGCAATCTCTCGACATCGGTCATGTTGGTCATATCCGTATCGCCGGAAAGATACTCGATGATCCGTTTCCCATATTCGCGCGAGAGGTTCCTGATGATCGCCTTGTAGCCATCTCCAAACATCTTCTGGGCAGATACCATAAACCCCCTTGAGATGATCATTTCGGACTCGATGAACCGATCGATAGATTTCCCGGTTCTATCTGTTGACTCCCTGTCCATACAGCGTTTTGGTATTTGGTGGCATATAACAGTTTCGTTGAGACGAGGGTCATACCTTTGCAGGGGTGTTCACCCCCTCCATGCCCGTTCCTGAATCAGTAGTCGTACTTTCTGTGATAGCCCCTTGGCGTTATGATCCGCTCCCCCCAGATCCTTGATTCGCTGTTTCCGATTATCGCGGTGGTGTGCATATCGACGAAGTCGTCGTAATCGAGCACGTGCTCAAGCGTTGTCACAACCGCGCTCTCTTTGTCTCTGAATGCGTTCTTTACGAGTCCCACCGGCACCGAGCCGGACCTGTGTCTCCTGACTATCTCTATACATCTGGCAAAGTTCGTATTCCGGTTCCTGCTCTTCGGATTATAGAGAACGATCACAAAGTCGGAAGCTGCCGCGCCCGAGATCCTCTTCTCGATATCCTCCCATGGTGTCAGCAGATCGCTCAGACTGATAGATGCGAAATCGCCTGTGATCGGAGATCCAAGAATACTCGCTGCAGCATTTGCCGCTGTTACGCCCGGGATTACCTGTATTCGGGTACTTGCATCCGCGTCTGTGTCCGCGCTCGCTTTTTCTGCGATCTCCAGCACGATCCCTGCCATGCCATAGACCCCCGCGTCGCCTCCGCTTATGATGGATACGATATTTCCCCCGGATGCCAGTTCCAGCGCGTGTCTGGCGCGTGCGATCTCCTCTCCCATTGAACTGGTTATAACCAACTTTTCCGACAGTAATGGCTCGATCTGGTCGAGATAGGTGGCGTTGCCGATTACGTAATCAGATCCCAGGATTGCCTGTTGCGCGGCGACGGTCATCAAATCCGGACGTCCCGGACCGATGCCGACGATGTAGAGTTTACAGTCTTTAATGAGCATATTTTGGTGTCATCGTCCTCTTTCATCTTATGCGCTTTGGCATCACACCGGCGAAACCTTTATCTTCCAAGACTCCAACGTATAAGGGTAGCACTCTTATGTTACGTAATTTATGATGCATATAGCAACCAACGTTGTTATAGAAGGGCGAAGAGCGAGGTACCTGTATCTCGCTCGATGAAACCATGTATACGTGCGACCCAGACGCTTACTGAATTAGTAAGACGGATTCTGGTAATTATACCGTTTGGTGGATAGTTCGGCTCAAGTGCTGATGAAGGACGTGCCAAGCTGCGATAAGCCCAGGCGAGG
>JAUWCK010000097.1 GCA_030609345.1 Methanosarcinales archaeon
CGGGCACTCACGTTCTGCTGCCTGCCTGTCAAGCGGTGTGCGATCCAGCGGGTGCTCCGCAGGTACGGGATGACGCCGCAGGAGTTTGCAGACTTGAAGATCGAACTCTCACGCGGAACACCGCTCGAACTTGGGGATAACACCTGCTTCGGGACGCTGATATGGTGCTGCAAACTCACAAAACCGTGTTTCATGCGTGACGCTGTGCTCGATCAGATCGGCATTTCAGGAGCCCGGTATATGAAACTCAAGAAACATCTCTCTGAAGGTATTCTTAAGCGCCTCAGAAACTCCCAATCTCAGCTGTTGTGAACAACCATCACCGGAATGGTGGACGTGTGAACGACCCTGGTGGCAACGCTTCCGACAAGGATTCGATCAAGCCCGGTCTTGCCAAGCGTGCCCATCACGATCAGGTCAATCTCGTTCTCCTGTGCATAGCGAACGATCTCGCTTGCAGGATGTCCTTCCAGAATGCTGCACCGGGCGGGTACGCCGGATTCCGTGCCCTGATCTTCCACGTGCTTCAGAGCCTCATTGCCTTCTACGCGTATCAGTTCGTACATACTCTCCCACGCAGCGTCCATCGGCAGTGTTGCAAACGCGCCTGCATCGAGGACATATACAGCGTGAACATCTGCCCCTGCGATGCGGGCAAGTTCGATGCCGTAGTCAACCGCCTTTTTGGTGTTCTCTGAGCCGTCGGTCGCGATCAGGATCTTTTTGTATAATTCACTCTCCATAAGATCATCTCATTTACCGGATTGCCGTGGAATGAGATAAGGTTTTGTGTTGAGAGGGGATGGCGCATTTAATGATCCGGGAGATTGAGAAGGGGCTACAAGCGTTTAAGGAGTTGCAGGGCGTAGTTGAGCGCTGATATTTCCGGAGCAAAAATGGATTATGATGTCGTTGTGGTCGGCGCCGGACCTGCCGGCTGTCTGGCAGTGAAGTACGCCGCAAAAAACGGAGCGAAAACACTAATCATCGAGGAACACGCATCCATCGGGTCGCCTGTGCAGTGTGCAGGTCTGCTGAGCACGAGCGCGATCCGGGAGTGTGAAGTCGTCCCGGATAGTGGATTTCACCCGACCTGATCATTGAGACGATATCAAAAGCCGTATACTTTATCTCTTGAATCTATCTTGATAAGTACTTGGTAAGGCTCATAACATCGCGTACACTTTTCTTATTCAGAACTTCTCTTCGAATCTTTTTACATTTTCGCCGATCTTGTACGCATAAATCTTGATAAGACCCGCCTCCGCTTCGTTCTTCTCTCGATAATAGATCATTAATTGTTCATGTTTTGTGTCGAAGCGTAGCCCATGCATATTCATAAGCCAACGACTTATCGAAATCGTTGCCCTCATTGAGCACGCTGATTGCTCCGTCTTCCTTCGCCTGTCGGATAAAGTGCACTTTACCATCTGTGACCGGCAGATTATTCGCATCGATCTCGAAATCCTCCGGAAGTTTGCGATCCATTATAGCCTCCAGATCAGTCTTCCGATACTTCCAGTCCTGGCGAAGTGTTATGCCGCATCAGGAAGATTTTCGCCTCGCCCCGAATGTGTTCCAGATCTGTCCATTGTTCTCGTTCACATAACTTCCCTCCAAAGTCGCAGTTGTTGTCTTCTATCTTACCATTCATCCACGGCTTACTCGGCGCGATAAACACGGGCTCGACACCGAGATGGAGACACAGCCTGACGACACGGCTGAAGTGTCGTGGATGTATCAAGTCGCCGATGAAATAGGTTCCATTGTCCATCTGAAGATAATTCGAAATCGCATTTTTAGTCCAACAATCGAGCAAGAACGAGGGTTAGTTATTCATAGTCTGCCCTGTATATTGCTGAATATATGCCCTGCTGCTAACAACATCAATCAAGTTCAGGGACGAGATTGCCCATAGCCTTTGATGTGTCTCGACCCCACAAAGTCCATCTGATGGACATCGTTAGCTTTAGTCGGATTCAGCAGGGTGTACCGTTTCTTGGACTTGCATCTGGTGTATCGCTTCCTATTTTGGACTACCAGACCGCTTCTTTTGATAATGCGTTTGATTGTTGACCGGCTTGGGTATCATCTTCTGAGTATCCCAGTTCGTACATCCGAAATTGTATCTCACCAGCCCCGATACACCGATACTTTGTGTCTTCGGTTTTTCCTTCCATCAGCGACTTATCAAACGTTCACCACAAGTTGTTCTATCTCCGAATCTGTTTTTCTGTGAACATTCTTTGGTGCTCTGGACTCTTCCTTGAACCACTCCTTCCACTGCTTTTATTGAGGTTGTTGTGTCTTCCAACCATTTTTGCGAACCTTTGACCTTGACCTGCCAAGACTTTTGCAGATTTTGGAGGGTCGTTCGCCTCTCTGATATCGATCGACTGCATAGCTACGCTCCTGTTCCTCTTCTGTATATATTTCGTTTGATTTTGCCATAACGCATCATCAGATGCGCTATGTTTTTACGCTTGAAATTTCACAACTGTACGCGATGTGTTGAGCCTTTCCAGTTATGTGCCTTGATTTTGTTAACAAGCCCTCATACCCTTTCGGAACGCTCAGGTACATAGAAATGACGATATATTTTTGAAGCAATACAAGACACAGCCACAACTTATTAAGCAAATACATGGAATTTATATCCAATGCGCATAAAAAAGAGTAGGATTATTCTAACCTCGATCCTTGCGATCCTGATCCTGTTTTTGGTTGCGGGTCTTATTGGGGTGCATGATATTGCAGATACGCTGCGCACAGCATCGCCTGTGTTCCTAATACTTGCTATACCGGTCTACCTGATCTCTTGGCCCCTGCGCGGCATCCGGTATCAGCAGATCCTTGCGCAGCTGGGTCATCAGGGGCGTCTGGATTTTCTGGTCGGGTGCATATCGTTGAGCCAGTCTGCAAACGTGATCCTGCCGGCACGGATCGGGGACGTGGTCCGCGCATATCTACTCAAAAAGATGAAAAACATCCCGTTGACCACAGGATTCTCCTCGCTCGCTGTTGAGCGTATATTCGATATTCTTGCGATCACGATAATCGGCGGCTTTGCCGTGCTCGGGCTGCAGGAGCTACTGCTCGACCGGTGGATCATAGATGTCATCACGATCGCAGGACTTGCCACAGTGGCAGTATTCGGGCTTCTGGTTCTGTTCCTGAAACTCCGTACAACGATTGGCGGTGTTGCCGCCCGTTTCATCAGGGAGATCGCGGTTGTGTCCACAAACCCACGCGCATTTGCAATCGTCTTTGCAAGTTCACTCTCGGTCTGGCTCTTCGACATCCTCACATGTTTTGTGGTACTAAGCGCATTTTCAGGAACCGCATCGCTCTCAACGGTCCCGATCGTATTTCTTGCAATCGCTGTCGGAAATCTCACAAAGATCGTTCCGATCACACCGGGCGCCATAGGGACCTATGAGCTGGCACTGACTGCGATATTCAGTCTCGGCGGAATCGACCCGGCTATCGGTTTTGCCGCTGCCGTGCTCGATCACATAGCCAAGAACTCGGTGACGCTGATACTTGGAAGCGTGTACCTCTCGCGCTTTGGTCTGAGCTGGTCGCAGCTTATGGATCGGAGTGAGTAGCAGCAGCGTTTTCGGGGTTCTGGTTTTCGAGTTTCAGCAGACACCGTTTCGCTTCGACGCCGAATGCATACCCGCCGATCCCGCCTTTTGAAACCACCCGATGGCACGGGATCACGATCGGTAGGGGGTTCTTTTTAAGAGCGTTTCCGACTGCCCGCGCTGCGTTCGGCTCCCCGATACTTGCGGCAAGTTCGGAGTACGTGACAACCGAGCCATACCGGATTTTTCTTGTCTCGCAGAGGACTTCTCGCTCAAAGTCGGTGAGACCAGATAGGTCTACCTCATATCCTGAAAAATCCACAACTTCTCCGCTTAAGTACCGGATCAGATCATCGATCAGGTCGTGCTCGTCCATTTCACAACATCGGCAAGGTCGTCTGCAAACAGGTTCAGGTTCTCGCGGGTTAGGTGCGGCATGATCACCAGACGCAGCGCACGCGGGTCGCGCGTGATCGACGTATCCCATCCGCGCTTCTTTAGTTTGCTTCGCACAGAATCGGCATCAGGCACATCGAGCACCAGCACATTCGTCACGGGATCGATGAGCGGCTCGATTCCGGATTCGCGAGCCCTTGCAACCAGTTCATACGTGAGTTCCATGCACCTCTGCACGATCCTCTCATAGCCCTCCCTTCCGAGATGCTTGAAGACCGCATACGCGGATGCAGCCGATGCCCCGCTTCTCGTGCCTGAAAGCGTCTGCTGGGAATTAACCGTCAGATACGGTGTATCTACAGATAGCCGGTTCAGGTAGGAGGAATCCTGGAACAGAAGCCCGCCCGTGGGTATAGTTGCGAATCCCATCTTGTGCGGGTCGGCAGCGATCGATGTGACTCCGGGAAGTGTGAAATCGAATTCATACTTCTCTCTAAGAAACGGGATCACAAACCCACCGAATGCAGCATCGACGTGCAGAAATACGTTTTTCGATAATGCAAGATCTGAAAGTTCCCTTATCGGATCTATCTGCCCGAATTCCGTGGTTCCTGCAATTCCAACTATCCCGATCGTGTTTTCATCGATCAAATCCTCTACCGCTCGGATATCGGCTCTGAACTCCGGGTCGAGGTCTGCCTTCCGCACCTCAATCCCCAGGATGTCAGCAACCTTGTCGAATGAGAAGTGCGCTGATGCCGGAACGATGATATTTGGCTCGCGGATTTTGCGCGCAGTTTTGATCGCATGTATCGCCTGGATATTCGATTCGGTGCCGCCCGTGGTGACGTATCCGTGCGCATCAGGGTTTCCAAAGAGCGTGCCCATCATCCGTACCACCTCGTGCTCGAGCTCTGCAGTTCCGGCAAAGAGTCCGGGATCACCGAGATTTGTCTCGATGAACTGCTGGTGCGCCGCCACTGCAACCGGATGCGGGTAGGTGCACATCGAACTCAAAACACGTTCATAAGGTGTATCTTTGCTTTTCAGATCGTGGAGTATCGATCCGATGGTTTTTTCGTCCATTCCATGCGTGTTCATCTTCTGCCTCGCCGGTTTCGTTTGCGAATACGTGGGGGTTCTATATGGATAAGGTTAATGGAGGTGACCTG
>JAUWCK010000139.1 GCA_030609345.1 Methanosarcinales archaeon
AACGCGGATTCTCGAACGAACAGAAAATCAGAGACACAGAAACCCCCGTACTGCAAAAATGGGCACGCAAGAACGCACCGGGCGCAATCGCAGAACTGGAACGCAGAGCAGCAGAGGCAGAATCTGCCTGGGCGAACTCGCTTAGGGGTATGGGGATAACCCCACCGGCAGCGCTTGACATAGGGGTGTGATCATGTCTGAATTTGAAGCAGAAACGCTTTGGGCAGGCTACGAAGATTTCATAGACAGCATCGCCGGACTGGGCGACGATGAGCGAACAATAGCAATGGAGGTCGGGAGCTTCTGAGCTCCTCCTCCTGCACCGGCGGCGGCGACAGGGTCGCGGCAGTCTCAAAGGCTGGTCGGTGCATCGATCCAATCAGGATCGAAGGAGATAAGAACAATGGCAACAAGATACCAGAAAATCGCCGCTCTCATAGAGCAGGCGTACATCAGAGCAGATTTTGTGATCGTAGAAGCGCAGAAGTACCTCGATCACGAGAAGCAGCAGAATCGCGTAGCGCATGTACGCGAACTGCATGACCGACTATCAGCATCGATTGAGGCGATAGAGAAAATCACAGTGATCGGATGCAAGCCGTCATCTATCGACCGGCATCACGGAACGCTGGCAGTGCGATTCTCTGCCAACGAAAACCAGTTCCAAGTCAGGATTACAGCTCAGCTTATAGCGATAGCGCGGAAGCGTGTTCGCGTCAAAGTAGCGGCATCCGACGATGTAGAGGCGATGATAGACGCAGCAGTGCGGGAGCTCGATACCGCTGTGCTGTTGCGCTTGTATCTCGCGCATATACAGGATGTACTGAATGCGGAAACGACTCACCTGGCATGGCTGGAGGCGGAGGTTTAGGCGGCTAACCCCGCCTAAATATTTTAGGAGATGCTTAAAATGGAACAAAAAGCAGAACTACAGCACGAAAACAGGGACAGCATCACAGTAAAGAGGAACGCAAAAGGCGAATACGCATGGGATCTGAAGGCGTACTACGATAGCGAGAGCGGAAACGCAGACGTCTTACAGCGTCTGCAAGAGACCGATACAGAGCTTAGAAAGCGATTTTTGGAGGCGTAGAACGATGACGGATCACAGACAGGAAGAGCAGGAGCACAACGACATCCTGAAAGCACAGCACATCAGGCAAGCCGCTTATGTTGCCAGATTTTGCAAGGAGGCGACAGCATGACCGCACACACACATATCGAAGTATCCGACAGCATCCTCCGAGACTCCGCACGCCAAGCGGCAAAGTACGCGGACCTGTGCCCCAAATGCGGCGCAGAACTCCCCCCAGGAGCGGTTTAAGATGTCAGTCGCCCCCCTCCATAAAAGCGAGTTGGAGAACGTAGCCGCAAGCCTGCACCAGCACCTAACAACCGCCAAATACCAGACGTGGGCAGGGTATCAGATCGAAGACGCATATCGAGCGATGGCACTTATTGGAATCGCAAATAATACCGCCTTCTTCCTCACGTATGGCAGCGGTGACGGTTGGGACGATATGCGAGACTTAGAGGAGACTGAAGGCACGCTTACACCAAAGCAGACATATAAGAGACTCGGAAACCTGCTTTACAACTGCACAAGCAACGACGGCACGGACTGCTTACCGCCTAAGTACAGGGAGATCATAGAGCAGATGAGAAAGGCAATAATAGAAAAGGCGGCAGGGTGGCAACTATGACCCCACACCCACCAATCAAAGTATCCCCTGGCATCCTCCGAGACTCCGCACACCAAGCGGCAAAGTACGCGGACCTCTGCCCCGAATGCGCCGAGGAGATGCAGACCCGCCACTGCCGCACTTGCGGGCATCGGGAGGAGCAGAGCAGCGAGACGAGGCAGGGAGACCTGCCGCCCTCTTTTATTTGAAGGAGAAGATAATAATGGCACGAGGAAACTGGAGGAATTGGGACAACGCAGAGAAAAAAGGCAGAGCAGAGCGGAAGCCCAACGAACTGACGAAATGCCATATATGCGGCGAGGAGGTGACGAGAAAAGCCCTTGCACAGCATATCAAAGATAATCATTCAGAGCTATTCCTATAGTCTTCAGAACCCCTCATATTTTCTCTCCTCCGGAGGGGGCTTCCCCCGGCAGCCGTCACAAATTCATCCCTCCGAACCCCCCTCCCCCAAATTCACGCCCTGAGATGACCGGCTGCCTGCCTGCCTGCATCTCAGCCGCCACAACCCGCAACTGTTGCGAATTATGCACCGGTTGACTATCTTCTCCTCTCGATCATCGTACACCACATCGCTACGCTCGTGGCAGCACTCCTCCTCTCGAACAGTTACCGCGGCGAAAGTACAGAACCTGCCGCCATAGATTGAGGAAAGATTGAAAGATTCTAACCCCGCAATCTACGGAAAGATACAAATGCGATCTGCTAAGACGTTCCGGCAACCATCGCACGCTTGCTTGCGGTCGAGCCGGTACAACTCGATAATGCCAAGACGTTCTCAACCACGACCACACAGGGCAACCACGCCAAAAACCTTATATACTTTCCACCCACACTATAACTGAGGTAAACGATATGCCACAAAATGAGAGACACACAAAAAACAAGATAGCGTACTACCTGACACAGAGCAGGGCGGGCGACGTACACACGCAAGCAGAACTCGATGAGGCAATCGAGAAAGCAGGCGTACACTCGAAGAAGAGCCGCAAGAAATACGCGGAGGAGATGGAAGAAGAGGGTATAATCTCCCAAGCTCCCGGCGGTTGGGCACTCAGCTTGGAAGCCTACAAAACCGAAACGATCACCCTCACGATCTCCCCGGCGGCATCGCTCGGAGCGGTCAGCGAAGCCGTATCTGATGCGGTGCGGCGGTTCCGTCCGCTGGTGACGGAGCAGGTGGAACTATGAACCGAAAAACCGCACTCGACATAATCAAAGTAGAGTACGCCAAGCACGGCAAGATGACCCAGACAGCGATAAGGGCATACGCCGAAAGCCGGATCGGGTTCGGATCATTCATCGAGGCAAGGCTAACAGGCACACGGATCTATATCGAGGCACAAAGGCGATGAACCTACACGCAAACATCCAGCGCAAATGCACAAGCTGCGGAATAGAACTGACTAAAGAGAACTGGGCACCATCCCGTCAAAAGAACAGATACTATATCTGCAAAGGATGCGGTACTAAACGAGGCACCGCATGGCGCAAGGCAAACCCTGCCAGCGTGCAGGCAATTTCGAGAAGATGGAGAGAAGCAAATCCAGAAAAAGAACGAGATCGACGAGCTGAATATAGCCGCAGGAAAGGGCACCGACCGTTCGATGAAAATAAGGAATGCTCACTATTTCTCGGCGTCCACGTTGCCGAAAGAGTTTTGAGCAAGGTATTTAAGGACGTTGAGGTGATGCCTCATGGAAATCCGGGATACGATTTCATCTGCAATCACAGAAAATTGATTGATGTTAAAAGTGCTTGTGCATCCAAAAGAGGAGATTGGAAGTTCGCTATAAGACACAACACAATAGCAGATTATTTCCTCTGTGTGGCATTTGACAACAGGAGTGATCTTACCCCCTTGCATGTATGGCTGTTACCGGGTGATCAGTTCAACCATTTCAAAAATGCAGCCATCAGCACAGGCACGATCCATAAGTGGGATGAATACAGACTCGATATATCGAAGATATTGACATGCTGCGACACGATCAGGGGTGAATGAGATGAAACTTCATTCAGTTATCTCACGCACAGCCCCCGCCTTCGAGACGACAAGCGACCTTGCCACCGACAGAGCCGGAGCCCAAGAAGAATATGACTTCCGTTTCATCAGTCCGGGCTTCTTCCTCTGCATTCACGGAGAGAACGCGTACGCCATATCAGAGTATAAGAAGCGCATAGGCTGCGCCTGCCCAGACATGACTTATCGCTGCCAAGATCCCCGTGACACCTGCAAGCATATCCGGAACTTCGTACTTCTCCAGGAGTATCCCATGAACCCCATAGACGCAGGCATGGCACAACTCCTGAAAGCAGCGGGATGGAGCGGGAAAGTCCTGCACCCCCCAACCGGACCGAAGCCAGCACGCAAGAAGCTCCCCAACCTCAAGAGTCCCGAACGCCAACCGCAGCCCCAAGCCGCAACGAGAGCGCAGACGCACGCCGACTATGC
>JAUWCK010000132.1 GCA_030609345.1 Methanosarcinales archaeon
TTATGATGGGTGCGCTCACTTGAAAAAGATAGTGGTTTTATATCATTGGGGATATTCCATTCACCATGCTTTTTAATGACCTGCTTGGCATTGCTGATGAGCCCGTGCAGCTCATAGAGCACAGTTTCAGCGACCAGAAGACCTGCAAACTGACCAGACATTATCTCACAGAGATCGTCCGGTCAGGGATACCGTTTGGTGAAGTAATCCGGATAACAGGACCGGGCGGACCGGGCAGGCAGGATGAACTGCTCGGAATCGCAGTTCTTGCAAATTCGGAGGGTCAGGACTTCCGGATGATATTTGCCAACACGGTATGCAAAGATCCCGGTTTCACGGATCTGGGCGCCGGGTTGTGCGAACACGCCGGAAACGTCCGCACCGTGGAGACGACAGATTCGCAGTTCATGGACGCGATCATCGAGTATTATTCGATCATGCTCGTGAACCGGATGCTATGCGACCGGTGCATATCTGCAAAAAAATCGTTTTCAGAGATATTTTCAGAATCGCGTGTGGATAGACTCACAACACTCTTGAAGACGATCGAACAGTCCGGCAACACCGATTTCGCAGGGATGGATGTGCTTGAGATCTGCTGCGGCAACGGGATGGCGACGATCGCACTCTCTGAACTGGGCTGCGATCCGTTCTGCTTGGATTCTGACAAATGCGCGATCTGCGAAGGGCTCGAACACGGCGTGCTTGCTCCGCACCGGTCAGCGGTTCTGGACGCTATAGAACTCTCTGCTTTCTTTGATGTGGAATCCTTCGACTGCGTCATCGGATTCATGCTCGGTGCGATCTATCCGTTCAACAAGGCTCTCTGGGCGCGCATCATGTCAGAATCTGCTGTTTTGCTGCGTGAAAATGGAATTCTTATATTTACAGTCCATAAGGAAGAGGAGATCGTCATCTTAAAGGAGGTTATGGACGAGATCGGGATGAGCGGAGAGATTATCGACAACAGGGACGATGCAGGGATGTATGATCAGTGGGTGTATCTCGGGCGGAAAGAGAGTTCTGAGGGGTGAGGAATCGGGCGTCGATCTAATCTCCGGAAGCGTGACAGGTTGAAGGGTATACTGAACCAATAACTTTACAACAGGACGTCTCGATAAATGATTATTATGAAGTTGAAATCCATAATGCTCGCAGCACTGTTGCTTGCTGTGCTGTTTTCCGGGTGCATCGGTGACAAGGATAAGGCTGCACCGACACCTACGCCGACGCCAGAACCGACTCCGACTGTGGCACCAACGCCGGAACCGACTCCGACCATGGCACCAACGCCGGAACCGACCATGACACCGGTGACCAGAGAACCGAAAACCCAGAGGATATGGCTCGATGTGTGGTCATATACACCACGGAATCCAACAATTTATGTTGGGGATACCTTGGCGTGGAACAACAATCAAAAAAGCCCGAAATACGACTTCATATTGGTAAGCGAAGATGAGCTCTGGGAGAACCAGACGATCATCTACGGCAAGGAGTTCAGATATACGTTCAACACATCTGGCAACTACACGTATTACTGCCAAAGATTCAAGGGGACTATGAGCGGAACCGTGACCGTGCTTCCGTGATTCAGGCGGCGGAATTTGCGGCTTCCGGCACAGGTTCATGCATCGCAGCGGTCGCGCGGAGTTCTTGCTCTGCGATCCGCTCTGACATGTAGGTCGAGGTAACCTCGTCAAACTCAAGTAACTGCGCGACGATCGGGTTTTCCTCGTTTAATTTATACAACGTTGCCCGCCCGATCTTTCTGGTAGGAATCACAAGATTCCATTCCTCCAGAGTTCTCCAGTGCCGGTTTATTGTAGTCCAGCCGATGCCTGCATGTCCTGCGATCTCGGTTTTGGAGTAATCGTAGCCAATATAGTCTATCAGAAAATCCAGTATTTTTATTGCCGGAGTTTCTCCGAAGATGTGTTTTAGTGCCATGTTGTGTGTGAACGCCTATGATATGGGATGCCTAAAGTTTTTCGCACAGGAGGCTGTATAGCTATTAAACATGATGCTGATGCCTGCCCTCTGAAGTCATCACACCGATCAGAACCGTATAAAAGAGATAAACGAGATACTAAAGGAACAGACATGCCCCCCATCACCGAACACGGCACAACAGTAGAACTCGAAGGCGCGTTCTACAACCCCCATACGACCCCTGACCGTGATCTCACAATCGCAGTCCTTGCAGCATTCGACCGCACGGTTGACCCCATCGAATCGTACCTCGACACGTTCGCTGCAACCGGCATCCGGGGCTTACGCGCCGCAACGGAACTTAAGC
The DNA here is from genome assembly GCA_030609345.1 of Methanosarcinales archaeon. Next base: position 2,300 of record JAUWCK010000132.1, read on the forward strand.
TTGCAGTCACACTCAACGACCGGGATCCGGATGCCGCCTGCCTGATCCGGCAAAATATCGCATTAAACAACCTGCAATCGGCATGCGTTGTCACAAACGAGGATGCGAACGTCCTGCTCCACCAGAGACGGTTCGATGTCGTTGATATCGATCCGTTCGGATCGCCCGCGCCGTTCCTTGCCGCGGCATCGCGCTCAGCAGGGCGGATGCTCTGCATAACCGCAACCGACACGGCACCGCTCTGCGGGGCGCACCTGAAAGCAGGGATCCGCAAATACGCGTCTGTGCCGATGAACAACGAGTACCACGCCGAGATCGGGGTTCGGGTGCTGATGGGCGCGATCGCACGTGCGCTTGCGGTACAGAAGACCGCGATGGTTCCGCTCCTCGCTTATGCGAGAAGGCATTATGTCCGGGTGTATGCAAGGGTGCTGAAAAGTGTTTCTTCTGCTGATAAGTCGATGCAAGAACTTGGTTTCATCGCCCACTGCCGCCACTGTAGTTTCAGGACATGGGTAGCCGGTCTTGCGCCCGTGATCTCTGGTAGATGCCAGGTATGCGGGTCGCGGGTTGCGGCTACCGGTCCACTGTGGCTCGGACGGCTGCACGATCCAGCGTTTCTGGGATCGGTTCTTTCTGAGCTGATCGATCGGGAATCTGATAAACAAGCGATCAAACTCGTGGAGATGTGCAGAGACGAGATCGACGTCCCGACATTCTATGATCAGCACAAGATCTGCCGCGCACTTACGATTCCGCCGATCCCGATCGATGCTGTAGTCGATAAACTTCGGGATTCCGGGTTTGCGGCATCCAGAACGCATTTCTCAGGAACATCGTTCAAGACTGATGCAGATATCCGTGCGATTGCCGAGATACTGTCGAAGGGTCGGTGATTGATGGATGTGGATCAGAGACTGCCTGCGGGGCGAAAAGCATCCAGATACGACCCCTCAACAGAGCGCCCGCACCTGATCGCATCGCGCAGTTCCATCATGTATTCGTCCAGCTCTGACAGATGTGCACAAACCTCCCGCTCGGTTTCCGCGGTCTCGATGATGCCGGTGATGCCGCCGTTCTTCATAACGATGCGCCGCTCGGTCATCAGCGCAAGCACTGGATCATGCGTCACCACAAGGACGATCTTCCCTTTGCCTGCCAGCAATCGAATCGCCTCCCTCTTCCGAATCCCCGCGTTCTCGATCTCGTCGATCAGCACCACGGGAGAATCGCTGATGATTGCGATGTCTGCGACCATCAGCGCCCTTGACTGCCCGCCGCTTAGGATTGTCAGCTGGCTATCCTCCGATATGGGCTCGCCAGTCAGCGTATTCGCTGTTCGAACCGTCTGCTGCGGCGTATCCGAGTTCTTGCCCCTGCTCTTTGCGTGCATCCGCAGGAAATCCAGAACGTTCATGTCCGCAAGAAAACGCATATTCTGCGACAACTGCGCAATCCTTTTCTTTTTTGTGTCCCTCCGCAGTACCTGATCCGGCTCTTCGCCATTGATCAGTATCTTTCTCCTCGAAGGAGTATCCCTGCAGGCGAGTTGTTCGATATCTGAGATGAGCGTGCTTTTGCCAGAACCGGTCGGTCCGACTACGCCAACGATCTCCCCTGCCTTTATCTTTATTTCACCGATGGATTCGGGGTTGCAATCCTTATCAACGCCGCACAAAATCGTGATATCGGAAATATCGGTGGAAATATCGGTCATAGCAATAGTACCTCCATAAGTTCATCCATGTTCTCATCAGTCGCCAGAAGATCAGCACTCAGGTGGTTGGGCGCATAATCCTCCTTCAGCCGTGATAATCCGCCTCCGGTGATATTGAGTAGAACCGTGTCATCAGGATCGATGGAATTACTGCTGACTGCACGGCATAGCGCAGCAACAGCGATGGCAGCCGGACGCAGGATATCAATGCCTTCAGAGTCCTCGAACAATCGCTTCGCATCGCGCGCCTCGCCGGTATCGATCGCG
>JAUWCK010000082.1 GCA_030609345.1 Methanosarcinales archaeon
GGTATCGTTATTCCAGATCAGAGCCTCCACGATGTAGTTGTAATCATCCGGCACGACGATGTCGGCACTGCGGATGACCGTTGTCTCTTTCTTAATAACGCCGGTGGAGATCCATGTTTTATCTGCGAGCAAGCCCGCGTCCATCTCTCTCGCCTTGATCAGTATCTGGAAGTCCTCGCTTGTGATATCGCCTTCGTTCGTGAGATAGAGATCAACCCCGATAACAACCTTTGAATCGGTCACGTTCTTCACGAGAAAGTCCATCTCAGGTATCCGCAAGCCGATATCATATACATTTGGCGTCAGATCGCCAATTCCGGATATTCTCATGGTTCTCTGGTCTACCCTCTGCTCATCCTCGAATAAAACAACTTCTATCCGGTATCCACCATCTCTATCAACTTTAACCACCTGAGACGCAGACTTCGTCTTCCGTTTCAAGATACTTCCCACAGTAACGGTCTCCTGATCCACGAGCAATCCTGATTCCAGATCGAATGCCTTTAAGATGAGTCTAACATCCCCACTGCGATCTCCGCGATTCTCGGTGTAGGTGGTCACATTCAGAAGAACATTTGCGCTTGCGACCCTCTCTGCCGATATATCGATATCAGCGATCCTGAGTTCGCTTCTCTCAAAATCTCGGATGCATCCGCAACTGATGACCGATAATAGCAGTATGCCTACCAACAGCAGGACCCGGGTCTTCCGAATCATTGTTCTAATTATGGGGTGGCGGCATATAAAAGTTGTCACGAGTCCGGGCGCAGAGTTATCACATGGTTGTGGTTTCGTGGCAGCGACGGTGATTGGATCGAGCGCGATTTCAAGTTCGGGGTGCCGGTGTGAAGCACATCACAGATGTGAAGCCATTAGGATAAAGCGAGCATAGAACGGGAAGTTTATGAGGGATATAAGCAAATAAAAGCAGGGCAGATTACAGGTGATTCTATGGTAGATCAGAATAAAAAGTGTGTGTTTAAAACGGTGTTAACGGGGTTGTTTGTATCGGTATTTATCGGATGTGTAGATGTCGTCACATCCCTCGACGCGCTGATGATCCTGCAGATGGCAGAGGTGCCCACTTGAACCAGAAGAACAGATATATCCTGCTATTCCTCGCAATCATCCTGTTAGCAACAGCACTTCGCTTTTACGCGCTCGATGATCGGGTATTCCACCATGACGAAGGCGTACACGGCTATTTGACCTACAAATTATTCAAACATGGAGAGTACCACTATGATCCGACATATCACGGTCCTTTTCTCTATTACTCGACCGCAGCGGTCTTCACACTCTTCGGAGACTCGAATGTCACAGCCCGGCTGCTTCCAGCTGCCGCTGGCGTGCTGCTGATCGTGCTGATATATCGCTTGCGTGACCAACTCGGGGAATCGGGCGCGCTATTCGCAGCAGCAATGATCGCAATCTCGCCATCGTTCCTGTATTATTCAAGATTCTTCAGAAACGACATCTATATCGCATTCTTTTCGCTGCTGTTCGTCGTATCTGCCGTAAAATATCTAAAACATGGACACTACCGCCAGAGACTGATCTACGTGTGCACAGGCGCTGTTGCAGGTGCGCTTGCGCTCTGCGCCAAGGAGAACGCATACATCATCGCAGGAATCTTCACACTCTTCGTACTTGGATACCTTATAGCCAAAAAAGAGATAAACGCCACGAGAGCGGTCGATGCGCTCTTGTTTGCGCTGATCTCCTTTGTAGTCTTTGCGCTATTTTATACAAACTTCTTGACAAACCCGGATGCACTAATATCGGTGATACCGGACGCGATAAACCACTGGGCAGAGATGCACAGGATCGAGCGCATCGGGGGACACTGGTCGTTCTATCTCCCGATTCTTGTCAGGTATGAACTTCCGATCACCTTGCTTGCGATTGCCGGCGGGATACATTATGTAAAAAAGAGAAATATATTTATGATATTCCTGCTCTACTGGGGCGTAACCTCGCTCCTCGTGTACTCATACCTGCAGGAGAAGGTGCCATGGCTCGTGCTCCACATCCTGCTCCCGTTCGCCCTGATCGCGGGCGCATATACGGGCGAGTTGCTACCATCCCTCAGCAAGAGACCGCGAGCGATCGAAGTAGCAGTGGTGATCATCCTCGTGTTCTCTGCGGGATTGTTTATCCATCAAAGCATATTTATAAATTATTACGAAAACACGGATTCCGACGAGATCACGATTCGCGGCATCCCGGTACACGGACTTATCTATGTGCAGACCACATCAGATGTGCTTGATACGGTCGGCTTTATCGACCGGCGTGTCCGGGACGATCCGAACACAAGCATAACGATCGCTGCTCCGGAGAATGATTATTGGCCCCTGCCATGGTACATGCGAAACTACAATGGCTGCGGCTACCTCAATTCGGTTCCAGAACGTTCGGATTCCGATATCGTCATCGTTCCTGCGGATGAGACGCACAATATCACGCTTGACTGGAGATACTCGAAAAAGGTCTTCACGCTGCGCCCGGGATACGATATGGCGATGTATTATTACAACCCCGAATAGATCGCATTCATTGTGGCATGCCTGATGCGTGCATCCACAAACGCGTCCCGCATCTTCCTCTTCGAATATTTATCCTCGATCCATTCGACACCCTCGAAAGCGACATTCCTGAGTACCAGACCATACGCGGGCGCGGGCTTGATCCCCTGATGAAGAGGGTGACACTTCGGGTCAAGCAATTCCCTGATCCAGCCGGAGTCCTGCGATCCCGCTCCGATCTGTTCTAATGCGGCAGCGATCCTGCGCACCATATTCCAGAGAAAACTCGGCGCCGAGACATCGATGATGATAAAACCGCCTCTTTCGTGTATCTCGATCCTGTCGATGGTCCTGACCGCTCCTTTTATCTTCCTCGCGAAATTTGAAAAATCGTGCGTTCCTGTGAAGAGGCTGCCCGATTCCCTTATAGCATGGACCTTGTACCCCCGATCGTACAGACAATACCTGTAATCGCGGCGCACAGCATCTCGGCGGGCATCGAAACCATAAGGCACCTCTGCATAAGCCCACACCCAGATATCGTCAGGGAGATCGTGGTTGATGATTCTTGGAAGCAAGTCACCAAACCCTGCGCTGGTATCGAACGCAATGACCTGCCCGGACGCATGTACTCCCCGATCTGTCCTTGCCGCCCTCGAATACCGTGCTTCTTTGATATCGTCCGCAATATTATTCTTTTCAAGCGATGCGAAGATCTCCGACTCGATGGCATGCGCGTTTTGCTGGATCTGGAACCCATGGTACCGATCTCCGATGTATGCCAGTTTGAGTGCGATTCTGGTTTTGTTAGTCATTCTTATTCCATTGCCTTATTCCGATGGGAGTCGGTTGTTATGAAATACAGTCGTTTGAGACCGTTATGATTTGTGTGGCTTGGTACGTAAAAGTCTCAAAAACGGTGGCGGTAGCCACAGTTCTGAAAACCACTTTTTCATCGACAGTATAAGCACTGCGAAGCAGGTCATGCACGTTTTTTATTATTTTCTGGTTGCATCGATCCTTATAGTTTCATGTAATCACACAAATATTATAAATAGGGCTTGAGTACTTGATAAATAGATTTAATCCGCGTAATCCGTGTTAATCCGCGGCTGATACGACTTTTAGCCACTGACTGCGACAGCAGCGGCGCAGCCATTAACGCAGATTACACTGGCGTGCCGAGATAAATTCATACTCACCAGCTGGTGAAAATCCGAGCCTCGAGGAAAGGTTAGCCACCACCTCAGAACTGTACCCCGCACCCGGCCTGGTAACAGGCTGATGTGAGGCCGAGGGGATGAGATACCAGCCACAACGAAGGGTGTTGGTTATAAGCCCCGAAATTCTGATGATTCTGGAAGCCGACGTTGTCTGTGTGACGGAAGGCAGCATTCACACCACCGTTAGTCCAATCCTCCGGTCTTGGAATATAGCAGAGAGTTCTGGGACAGTGCGAGGTGATGTGAGTCCGAGCGGGCGTCTAAGACCGTAGCATGGTGTCAACGGCTTCGCTACGCTTCGCTACACTTGCGCTTCGCATTACCGTTGAAGCAGGGTAACTCCTGCGGAGGAAAGGGGCTGACAGTTGAACCGTTGGGACAGGGACACATCTTCCGTACTCAGATGCGGGTTAAGGGTGGTAACAAAACTGTACTCACAACCTATCCGGAAAATGGATGGGGAGGTTCTTCTGAAGAACCGGATGAGGGAAATCTACGTCCGGTTCTGTGAGGGGGCTCATAGTAACCTCGGGGCTATTACCCCAAACAAGAGGTGCGCTATGGGCTCTACTCGACAGGGACACAGAGGGGGCGAAAGATAAAAATAACACCTCTCTGTGTCCCTATGTGCTCTCGGTGGTTTAATCTTCCCTACCATGATCGGATCCTCCAGAAGAGTGAAAAAGTGCGTGCACTCGCGAATTACCAGAGAGCCTATTTTTCTCGCCAGAAAACACAGAATCACAATCAGGGGGATCACTCAACACATAAGAGTGGTTACAAAAAATAAAAAAAAGAAAGGTGCTTGTTGCACCTTACGCTGGTTTGTCGTAGAGTTTGGTCTTCGTCAGCAGTTCGCCCATCTTCGCGTGTGGCTGGCGGAATAGCGTGTCGTTCGATTTCTCGATCTCACGCGCTTCCCTTGCAAGAACCGCAGCAGCACCCATCATCTCATGACCGGCAGCAGCAGTCAGCGCTATCTTCTCGACTTCCTTTAACATGAAGCAAGCAGGGAAGTTAATCGCTGCAACCGTGTTTGCCATGTGAAGCGCTGCAAGGGCTTTCGCCTTCGCATACGGGTTCTCGAAGCATCCACGCTCAACGCACTTATCAGGTGTTGCAAGAATGTATGGCAGTTCAAGGTCCTTTCCGGATTTGCCGGAAGCAACCTGATCGATCACCTTGTCAATCTCCTCCTGGATGAGGCGCACAGGTCCACATGAGGACAGAACCTTCATCGCATCCGAGTTAAACGACGCCATCTCGGTCGGGTCAAGGAATTCTCTCTTCGCACCGATCAGCGGGTCGACCTTCAAGATGATCGATCCGAAACCAGCGTCCTTCAACGCCTGACGCGCATCCTTCTTGTCAGGTCCGTCAGAGACGATGATCGTCGGGGTGTTCTTGTATATCTCCCTCGCTGCAGTCGGTCCGGGCGCGCCCGCGTTCGGGCTGATCATGACCACAAAGTCAGGATCCCAGTGTTCGATCAGAGCTTTAGTGTCTGCTGCTTCGTCCGCGCCCATCTTTGCACCGGTACCAAGCGTCCGCACAGCGATCCCCTGTCTTGCTGCAATCTCATCAAGAATCAGGTCAATAACCTGGGACATGCCAAGATTCCCAAGTTTCACAAATCCAATCTTTACATCACTCATGGTGAATCACCGCGTTTCGTATCAGGGTTATGGGACATAAGGTTATTGATCATGGGGCTGCCGACCCGGACAAGTGGTGTTGGCAGCATACCCAAAACCAGCCCCGGGCACCCAAAGACTCGGGCACCCGCACCGAAACGATGTTTTTATCTACACTCGGCACGTAAGCAAACCTACATGATTGAGGCGGTGTAACCAAATGCTCTTTGCAAATCTCCAACTGGCAATCTGGGCGTTTTTCCTAAGCGTTATTCCGCTGATCATCGTATATCTGCTGAAACCGAAGGCGAAGGATGTCTTGATTCCGTCGGTCA
>JAUWCK010000197.1 GCA_030609345.1 Methanosarcinales archaeon
AGTGTCCCGGACATCCAAACTCGAAGCAGCAGACACGAGACTCGGATCGATAACAATCCTGAACACCGTTATCGCAATAACTTTACAACCCCGGTCCATCGATTGGTTTATGTATATGCCGGCACCAGTTGGAGGTTGTTATGACTGTTGGTAATGTAATGTTAAAAGAGGTTGTGTGCGTCACAGCAGACGATTTCGTAACTCATGCACGTCAGATCATGCGCGATCATCATCTCCGGAGTCTTCCTGTCGTTGAGGATGAACGATTCATGCGCGTGCTCGGGATGTTAACGGATCAGGATGTGATGCAGATCTCGTCAGCCCATTCGGGCGTGACCGTGCGTGGATTCGCAACTGTATGTCCTGCCATAACTCCGGATACCGATGTAGAGGAGGCTTGCGCGGCGATGGTCGATGCAAGGTTTAGCAGGGTACCGGTAATCAGATCCATCGATGACCAGACTCTTGTTGGAATATTGAGTACCACCGACCTCTTGAAGAAATTACACCCAGGAGCACATCTGGTGGTGCGCGATATTATGACCGAGAAGGTCGTGACATGCTTGCCAGATGATCGGATCGCAAAGATCTGGTCAACCATGCTCGAATCGGATTACACAGGACTGCCCGTCCTATCTCCGAAGGGGGCGTTGATCGGGATGGTCACGAGGTATGATATTATCAAGGCAGGATTTGCAAGAATCGGACTGGAGGACGAGGGCGGAACCAGGGCAAAGCAATCTGTGCTTGTCGAAAGAATCATGAACACTCCTGCATACACGGTTTCTCCTGCAACACCGGTCTCCGAAGCCATCGATATGATGCTCAAACTGGATGTTGGGAGGCTTTCTGTGGTTGATAACAACAGACCGGTCGGGATTATCGATAGACTCGATGCGGTGCAGGCGTGTTTGCCGTGAGGGTTCTCCGCTGAGATAAAGGTGCATCCACCATACCGTGATCAGAGATCTGATGATGCACAGATCTCATTCAGGGAGTAACTCTGACAGGTCGCCGTAAAATTTGAGCAGCAACTGGGTCACCGGATTCTCCTCGTCCAGCGTGAACGTGCGGATCTGTTTCCCAACCTTCTTTTCGGTGATGATCTCGATTGCGAGCAGCGGTTCGATCACTCGTGAAACACTCGAATGCGATAGTCCGGTCTCCTCTGCGATTCCTGAGAGGTAAGTGAATGTGTCCCGGTTCTTTATGAGATTCTCAAGAACGATCATCTGCGCCGTCCTCCCGAATGCTTTTTCAAGTGCGCTCATGTGTCTAACTATGCGTCCATTATTTATAAGATTACCCATTTTTGAGTTTGGCAGGGCGGAGTTGTAGCACGTCTTTTGATCAATCGGCAGGCACGAAGACCAAACCTTTATCCCACCGCAGCCGGATGATAATCCATGGGCTCGGATATCGGAGACCTGTTTGAGAGAAGAGAATCTGAACTCGGCACACACTTACGCGGTCAGATCGTAGCGATCGATGCATACAATACGATTTACCAGTTTTTGAGCAGCATAAGGCAGCGAGACGGTACGCCGCTTAAGGATTCACGGGGAAGGGTGACCTCGCACCTGTCAGGACTGCTCTACCGGACAACAAACCTCGTCGAAGCCGGATTGAAGCTCGTCTTCGTCTTTGATGGAGTCCCGCCGGATTTCAAGGCAGCAACGATCGAGAAACGAAGAAAGATACGGGACACGGCTGATCGAGAGTGGAAGGAAGCGCTTGCTGCGGGCAGGGAGGATGCATTCAAGTATGCACAAGCCACGTCCAGAGTGCAGCCCGAGATGGTCGAGGATGCGAAGTCGCTGCTCACATCGATGGGCATTCCGGTTGTGGAAGCGGCAAGCGAGGGCGAGGCGCAGGCGGCGCGGATGGCAAGATCCGGTGATGTCAGGTTCGTTGGATCACAGGATTACGATTCGCTGCTCTTTGGCGCTCCCGAAGTTGTGAGGAATCTTGCGGTAGGCGGCAAGCGGAAACTACCTGGAAAGAAGGTCTATGTGGATGTGAAGCTGGAAATCATCGAACTCCAGCCAAACCTCGACCGGCTCGGAATCACACAGGAGCAGTTGATCGATATCGCGATACTGGTCGGAACCGATTACGATCCCGGCATCCACGGCATCGGCGCAAAGAAGGCGCTACAGTTGATCTACAAACACGGCTCGATCGAAGATGCGCTCTCCCTACTCGGCGAATCGATTGAGCATCTCGACGAGATCAAGAACTTCTTCTTAAACCCGGATGTAACGACTGATTATTCCATTAAATGGAAGAAACCCGACGAATCAAAGATTGTGGAGCTGCTGTGCCATGAACATGGCTTTTCAGAGGTGCGTGTGGCAAAGGCAGTCGAACGGCTCGTGCGGGCATCCGATTCCATGGGGCAGAGCACGCTTGATATGTGGAGCTGACCGGATGAAGAACCTCTGGGCTCGCACCGAACTTTGCAACATCGCAATCTCGGCATTTTTCGTGGAATTCGGTACAGGGATGCTCATGGTATTGATTCCGCTGTACATACAAGATCTGCCAGCCGGCATGGATGCGAGTCTCGCGATCAAGTCAGCCCTCGTCTTCAGCGTCTTCGGGCTCTTTGCTGCTGCTTCGTATCCTGTGATGGGGCGGCTCTCTGACAGACTCGACAGCCGGAAACCATTCGTGCTCGCGGGATTCGCGGGATTTGTGGTGCTGGCTGTTGCATGTGCAGAGATCGATACGTTTGAGCAGTTGCTGATCATCCGCGCCGCGCAGGGTATTATGGTCGGGGTGATGGTTCCTGCAATCCTGGCGATGCTTGCCCAGGTATCCACGCCATATAATCGGGGGAGATCGATCGGCATATATTCGACGATCCGGAGTATCGGACCTGCGGCGGGACCTGCGGTTGGTGGCATAATTGCAGGGGCGTGGGGTTATGGTGCAGGATTTTATGCGTGTGCGGTTCTCGGACTGGTAAGCCTACTCCTCGTAAACAGTATCGTTAAGGAGACGCATGAGACCCAGGGAAGGGGCATCGGCAAGAACAAGACAGATCGTACCTCAAATGGCGAGATCAAACTCTTTGTGTACGCGACATTCACAACGATGCTCGCGATCATGATCGTGGCAACGCTGCTCCCGGTTTACGAGGTGCAGATGGATGCATCCGTATGTGGGCTCGGGGTATCCCTGTCCGCATATTTTTCCGCACGCCTG
>JAUWCK010000249.1 GCA_030609345.1 Methanosarcinales archaeon
GGTGACATTGTGTCCTGTGTCCCGGTAATACGGATCCGGGATATCGCGGACAGGGTCGAATATGCCATGAAACACAAATAGCAGCGATAACGCGGCGATAGGGACAATTGCCATGGTAATTATCCATTTTTTCAATTCCCGTCTCCTCCTCCATGTCAGATCAGGCGATCTACAATCCCCGACAGATCCGATCGGATCGTGTAGATGGCATCCACAACCCACCCCCAGAAGAGGTTATACACCCCGAGTACCATCCCGAGCCCGACCAGGATCAGCACGCCCCCTGCGATTCTCCTGATAGCCATACTGTGCCGCGATAGTCCTCTCACGTGCCCGGTCAGTGTGCTGGTTGCATACGCGATTCCAAGCATCGGGATTGCAAGCCCGAGCGAATAGATGAACAGCACAGTCCCGCCGTACAGAACGTCGCCTTCGGGTATGACCGTCATCAGAACGCTACCGATCAGCGGTCCAAGACACGGCATCCAGACGATTCCGAGCGATAGCCCAAGCAGCAGACCCCCGAAAAGACCTTCTCCCTGTGTAATCTGCGGCGTAAGTTGTGGTGCAAGTGCGCTTAACCTGTCAAACACTGGCAGATCGAAGAGCATGACAATCCCAAGCGCGATGATCGTGATCTCGGCGATCGTCTCCATATATCCGCGATACGCATAGACGACAGAACCGAATGCCGAGAATATCACGCCCATCGCTGTGAAGGAGATGCAGAGTCCGATTACAATCGCAAGAGGGCGCAGTTTACCTCGTTCGGAGGAGTACGCCATGATCGCGGGCAGCAGCGGGAGCACGCACGGCGACAGCATGCTTAAGACTCCGGCGCCGAATGCGGCGATGAGCGAAGGAATCTGGGGGTCGGTCATGAGCTATACTTCTGCGCGCCAAAGTGTTAATACTTGGGGTGACAGCCCGACCCCCGAATTCCGCACCCGGATGTGGCTTACGGAAGAGCAAAACTTCATGCGTACGGCAAGATATACTAAAATAGAGTATCAACAATGACAACATAAACGAGGTGATAACATGGAACTGTTGGACATCAGAGAAAAAATTGAAACGATCGATAAGCAGATTCTGAAATTGGTCGCAGACCGTACTGATCTTGCAGGCACGGTTCTGGAGTTAAAAAAAGCGGATGGGAAGAGTATAACGGACAAGGGACAGGAACAGGCCGTTTTGAATCGAGCCATCGATTACGCAACCGAACTGAATCTCGATATCGGTTCGATCAAGCAGATCTATGAGATTTTGATCCGGATGAACATCGAACGCCAGCACGAACTGAGCGGTGAAGGAAACCTGCCATAATGCCAAAAATTGCGATAATTCTGGGGGCAGAATCCGATATGGATATCGCTGATCAGGTAGTCGGGGTTCTGGACGGTGGTGGTTACGACTACGATCTTCAAGTTATCTCTGCGCATCGAGATCCTGAAAAACTGGACGATTATATCAGGGAGAGCGATGCGCTGGTATTTATTGCGATTGCGGGGTTGTCGGCAGCGCTGCCCGGTGTTGTCGCTGCAAGGACGGGTAAGCCGGTTATCGGGGTTCCGGTCAGCAAGAAACTCGGTGGGCTTGATGCGCTGCTCTCGATTGCGCAGATGCCGCCGGGAGTCCCAGTAGCATGTGTCGGAATCGATAACGGCACGAATGCCGCGCATCTCGCGATACGGATGCTGCTGATGCGTGACAATCCTTAAGACTACAGAAATCAATAAGTGCTTGCGATCTAATACTTTTAATTAGAGGTACAATATATGGGCGTAAAGAAAAAAATGGTCGAACGTGTTCGGGACCTGATGAGTCAACCCGAAAACATCAGAAACATCGGTATAGTTGCGCATATCGATCACGGCAAAACCACACTCACGGATAATCTGCTTGCGGGCGCTGGCATGATCTCAAAGGAACTTGCAGGCACGCAGCTCTTCATGGATTCGGATGAGGAAGAACAGGAGCGAGGCATCACCATCGATGCCGCAAACGTCTCGATGGTACACGAGTTTGAGGGTGATGAATACCTGATCAATCTCATAGACACTCCCGGTCACGTGGACTTCGGAGGCGATGTCACACGAGCGATGCGCGCTGTTGATGGTGCGGTCGTCGTGGTCGATGCGGTCGAGGGCGCGATGCCGCAGACAGAGACTGTGCTTCGGCAGGCACTCAAGGAGAATGTAACTCCGGTCCTCTTCGTGAACAAGGTCGATCGGTTGATCAACGAACTCCAGGTCGATCCTGAGACGATGCAGATCAAACTCGGAAAAGTGATCGATAATGTAAATAAACTCATCAAAGGGATGAGCGAGGAGAAATACAAGGAATGGCGGCTCGATGCGGCAAACGGAACCGTGGCATTCGGATCAGCGTTGTACAACTGGGCGATAAGCGTTACCTACATGCAGAAGAGTAATATAGGTTTCACAGATGTATATAATTATTGTAAAGATAATAATATGAAGGAGCTTGCGGAGAAATGCCCGCTCCATGAAGTATTAAACGATATGATCATCAAGCATCTGCCA
>JAUWCK010000069.1 GCA_030609345.1 Methanosarcinales archaeon
GTGGTGATGCGGTCAGTCCGGAGAAAGAGCGCAAGCACTGTCCGCGCCCGCGGGTCAAGGCGGCGCAGGGCATCCGGTTCCGCAAGTGCGGTCGGCGTGCCCTCGCTGGAACAACGCAGCACCTCATCTCTGGCAGTGGTAAAGACTACGGCAAGCGTCCCTATGAAGTACTCAACCCACGACGAGATATCCGCGGCTCTACGCCCGAAGTAATAGTTGTGGTGCGGATGAACCGCAAGAGCGCGATAATACCCATCCAGATCACGGGCGTGGTACTCCTCCAGCGAAAGGAGCCCATTTAAGCCATAACCGCCCCTGTGAAGTATGAATGTTGCCAGCAGCCGCGCGGTTCTGCCATTTCCGTCATAGTATGGGTGAATAGTAACGAACTGGTAATGCACAATGGCTGCGATGAGCGGGGGCGGCAGTTGTTCTTCTTCTGCCTTATTAGCCCAGTTCACCATAGCAGCCATGAGATGCGGCACATCCTTTGCTACGGGCGGCATGTAGACGATTGCGCCGGAAGCGGAATCCCGGATCACGTTCTGACCGTCGCGATAGGGGGTTGGTCTGGCACGCACGCCGTGCTCCACCAGAGCGTGCAGGCGCTGAATCAGTTTTTCGGTTAGTGGCGCATTCTCTGCCGCCCACTCTTCCACGCGAAGAAGTGCATTCCAGTAGTTGAGAACCTCCGCAACATCCCGTTCCCGCCCGCGGAACATGGTGCGCCTCTTATCAATCACTTCTTGAGCCTCTTTTAGTGTCAGCCGGTTGCCCTCAATCCGGGTGGAGTAATGCGTGGAACGCACGCGGGCGCGGCGGCGAAGCTCCGCCTGAACCGCCACCGGCAGAGGAACCTGCGCAACGACCGCCCGGGCTGCTTCAATTTCCATCAGCCCGCTTGCGGTGGCGGGGGTGATCGCGTAATTCGGCTGCCAGATGGGTTTGTTTTTCATGTGGGGTCTCGTGGATTGGTTTTTTGGGTTGGGTGCGTTAGTTTTGTGTGAGATCGGGTTTTGGAGATGGAGTGATGGGGACTCTCTTTCTGATATGCCCTGGGATGTTCAATCATCACCATCCTCAATGTGTTTATCGAAAGACTGTCGCACAAGCGACTGTCGCACAAGCGCCATCACATCATCAAGTTGTTCGGATGAACTCAAGATCATAGCCACGTCACCATTTCCTTGGTGCCCTTTACCGGTCATATCCTTACACATCCGCTTGGGGTCGTGGATTTCATCAAACTTCATATTGAGCAACAGTTGAAGACGGCTTTTTTGCGGTACAATGTCTACGAAGTTGGTAGTGGTCTTATAAGCGATATATTGCTGAAAGATCTCCTCTGTGACGGAAGCATCGAGGTTGAGGGTACGTTTGCGGAGTTGTTCGAATAGCTCCATCGTTGTGCCAGTGAGGTGTGCGTGATCTTCCAGCGTGTAAGTCTTAGCGCCCCTGCCCTTCTTCACGATGCGATATCTCTCCACCACGTAAGTTTCCAACTGTGGATATGCCCATACTTGAGTCGCCAGTCCCGCCAGCATCTCTGCCCGTTTCTTGATTGCATCTTCATTCCAGTGTTCTGCTTTCGCCAGTTCTTTGTTCAGGCGAATTGAACTGTCTGCAAAACCACCTTTCATATCCCGTTTCTCAATAAATGGGCGATCACTCATTTCTGGATTATATCCAGTCAGTGTCAGGTTACCGAGCGTGTGAAGGTATTTGGTGTGAATCTCTTTCCAGTTCTCGCCCAACTCTTGCTGCCAGACTGTGGACAGATTCTCGTTCTGAGGCATGATATGCTCGATCGTGTACTCCTCGACATTAACTCGCTCCTTCCAGTTGTGATTCTCTAACTTGCGTAGCCAATAGTTTCGACTGCGAAAGTTGTAGAGGTCTTTTGCGGATAACTCACGTATAAACTCCTCATCATTGGGAAAACGTCGGTAGGCGTCCTTGAGTAGGAGCGTAGCCATGAAACTTTCCAGATAATGTTCCTTATCCAGTTCCCTGCTAAATGTGGCAAAGGTTTTATTTAACGAGTTGGTGGGAATGCCACAAACCGCCCGGCGGAATACATAGCTTTCCACCAGCTTGAGGATGCTGATGAGATCTTCGAGACTCAACCGTTCGTGGAAATAATCATCGTAGAGCTCCAGAAAAAGCGGATAGGCAACATGCATCTTCAGGGTGTTGATGTCACTGAAGATCTCCCTCAATTCTCTGTCTTCTTCTTTCTCCAGTGCCATGTGGACAAAGTACTTTGAGTATTGATAGATGTCAGCGACAATATCTCGGACTGGACCGGAAGTGCTTCTATGGGAGTGGGTTTTGAACGCTTCATACACCGCACGGATGTTCGGGATGTTTCCGGTCTTGACTGTCAGGTAATCACGCATGAAACGGTCGAATTGTGTGGTGTAGTCAGTCTGACCGAAGCTCCGTTCCATTGGAGACCAATAGTCTTTATAAAGCTCCTCCTGTTGTTTTGGTTCCAACCCCATCAACACGTAATTGCGAATCAGGTCAGCTTGACTCAGCTCCAGTCCGGTCGAGTTCAGGCTCTCGAAGATTAGTTGCGGATTGTCGTGCTCACGGTCAAGCGCAATGTCCACAATGATCAACTTACCGATGCCACGGTAAAGAGTCGTCAGGCCTATGTCAGTTTTGTTAATCTGCTCCTCAAAGAACTGGTAATTCTCAACAATCTGTCTCGAAACAGGGTCGAACAGCTCCCTCCCTTCGAGCAGACGAATCAAAGTGGGTTTGTCACTCTGGGTGAGAAGTAATTTGTAATGCAGGTCGCCTTTTCCGTGTCTGTTGAACAGGAAGAAGTCATCGATCACCTCTTGACTAATCTCGCCACCATCCCCGATCCCTCCAATAGCACGGCCCAAAGCGGACAACAGGAGCGTAAGGGTGGTCAGACGCTGCTGCCCGTCAATTACCAGTAATTGTGGGATAGTAGAGTGGCTGTAGATGCCTTTCTCAATGTAGACGATAGATCCCACGAAATGCCCTGACACTATCTCGTCAGTAGCAGCCCGCATGAGGTCTTTCCAGAGTTGCTCGCACTGTTTGCGCTTCCAACTATACGTACGCTGGTAGATCGGGATGATGAACTGCGCTGGTTTTCCCAAGAAATCGAGAAATCGTATTTCGTTAGCTTTCATATTCCTTACACTCTCCTTCTGGTATCATGTTTGTTCACGATGGGGCACTTTCCTTTTCCACATCCGTATTCCTAAACTATTCGGGATCCTGCTTGCCATCCCGCCGCCATATCAAGTGTGTGTGCAAAATATTTAAAATCTGTCCTGATTAAATTGATCCCACCCAACGATAAGAATTACTGGATTTAACCGCAGAGGGCGCGAGAGTAACGCAAGAGTTTTTTTAACCGATCCTCCGCGTCCCTCCGCGATCTCTGCGGTTTTATTTCGTACTGATGCCATTCGCACAACACGATCGCCTCGCCTCGCCCGATCGCGGCTGTAGCGGTCTGCTACTGAACTGACCAGATCCCCCCACCACCACTTCTCTGAAAATGCCGGAGCGCAATAATTATCACCCCTGCCGCCAGAACAACCCATGATGGAGCTACTATACCTGAACGAAGATGACGTTACCGAACTGCTCGACATGCCGGGAGCGCTCAGCGTTGTTAAGGAAGCATTCATGGAGCACGGCATGGGCAGGGTGCAGATGCCTCCGAAGTCGTACCTCTACTTCCCAACAGGTGACCTCCGCACCATGCCCGCGTACCTTGAGACGGCAGGGATCGCAGGCGTCAAGATCGTCAATGTGCACCCCGCCAACCCGGAGGCTGGGCTACCCACGGTGATGGCGGTCGTCGTGCTGAACTCGATAGATACCGGGGCGCCGCTTGCCGTGATGGACGGCACGTACCTGACAGAGATGCGAACCGGTGCTGCGGGGGGCGTGGCTGCGGACCGCCTCGCACGAAGTGACGCCACTGTGGTCGGCATGGTCGGTGTCGGGCGGCAGGCGCGAACCCAGTTGCGTGCGATCTGTGAGGTCAGGAGCATCGAGGCGGTCAAAGTCGTCGACCGCTCGGATGCGTCCTGCAGGCGGTTCATAGATGATACGAAGGATCTCGGCTGCGAGATCATGGTGATGGACGGCATCCGGCAGGTCTGCGACTGCGATATACTGGTCACGACAACACCGGTCAGGGAGCCGATCGTGGCGAACGACTGGGTACAGGACGGCACGCACATCAATGCCATCGGTGCAGATGCGGCAGGCAAGGAGGAACTCGACCCGGAGATTCTCAAGCGGTCCAGAATCGTGATCGATGATCCCGCGCAGGCATTCCACTCTGGCGAGGTGAATGTCCCGCTAAAAATGGGCATCATATCCGAGGGGGACATCTACGGCACGCTTGGGGAGATCGTCGCAGGGATAAAGCCGGGAAGAACCGATTATGACGAGCTCACGGTTTTTGACTCGACAGGGCTTGCCATACAGGACGTCTCGACAGCGAACCATGTCTATCAGCAGGCTGTCCGGAAAGGTATCGGAACACACTTAAAACTATTCTAAAGATGAACGCAGACGTCTATGAGATATTCAACTCGGTTCAGGGCGAGGGAACCAGCGCCGGTGTAAGACAGGTCTTTGTCAGGTTCTGCGGCTGCCAGTTGCACTGTGGATACTGCGATACCGGAGCGGCGAGGGTTCCGGCAAAGAGATGCAGGATTCTCGACAGGTATATCGACAATCCGCTCGGTGTGGACGCTGTGATCGATTCCATCGAGGATATGTGGACGCCCTCTACCCGAAGCATCAGTCTGACCGGGGGAGAGCCGCTGTTGCACTGTGATTTCATAGAAGAACTTGCGAGGGGTGTTTCACGACCGATATATCTGGAGACGAACGCCGGTCTTCCGGATTCTGCCGGAAAGATAGCAGATCACATCGATATCGCTGCATGTGATATCAAACTCCCGGAACACAGGGCAACCGGGGATTACGACAGTCTTTTGGATGCTGAATTGCAGTCGATCGAGATATTCCATGCATCAGGTGTCGAAACCTTTGTCAAAATCATTGTTCTTCCGGAAACTACGGAAAAAAGCATCAGTGGTGCGATTTTTGGAATCAAAGCCATCGATGATTCGATCCCGCTGGTCATGCAGCCGGTCACTCCTGCGAATGTTGATCTCTGCCAGTTGCTTGATCTGATGGACTTTGCAGGGACGCACCTCTCTGATGTCCGCATGATTCCGCAACTGCACCAGATGATTGGAATTCCTTGATGCTCTGTCCTTCCATTTGCCGTATAACCGGTTAACTGACTGCGAGTGGCTGTGCAATGATGCTTGATGACAGCAAGGGATTCTACAACGAGTCGCTCCGGTTAAACAGCCTGAATATCGGCGGTTTCTCAAGCGTGGTGCCATCAGACACGTCAGACTTCCGGTACGAGTACGAGATTCTCGCAAACCTTGTGGTGCCTGACTGGGCAGGAGGAAAGTATGATGGAACGATTCTGTTCGTTGCAGAGAGCGAGCCGTAGGGGGATAATCCCTCTTCTACTTCTTTTCCTGCTGATCCCGCAAGCATCAGGGATCGGTGTTGGCGCATCACCTGACAGAATCGATTTTGGCGTGGTGAGCCCGAAAGAAGGAGCGGTACGAGAGATGTATGTGATCAACACCGGTGACGCGGCAGAACGGGTTTTACTCACGGTAGAGGGAGTTAATCTTACCGTAGACCTGCTGGAGTTCGATCTTGCTGCAAAGGAGAACCGGGCTGTTACGGTATCGGTAGATCGTGCAGAAGCCGGTGAGCATGAAGGAAGCATCCTGATCACGGCTCGTCCGTCCGGGGATGGTGCGGGCGGGCTTGGTCTTGGCGCAGGCGTCAGGGTGCCGGTCTCGTTTGTTGTGGAGGATAGTGCCTCATGGAAGGTCGCGATCGTCGCCGGACTGCTTCTTCTTGTTGCGGCTGCCGCGGTGTTTTGGAGGCGGCGAACGAAGGTGTGAATGATGTTTAGGGTTTTTGCGCTAAACCTAACTTTTTTAGGGCAACTTATTTCCATACCTAACATCATAATCTTCTAAAACATAAAAGGAGGTAGAGTACCATGGGTTATGAATGCGACGGAAACTGCGCACATTGCAGATGCAAGAAAGCCAAAGCGGCAAGCGAAGAAGTTGAAGACGAAGAGTGAACGAACATGCTCGGGTACCCTGTGGTGAGAACCACAAGATTACGCAGGTTTCCATAAGATTTC